>JAKJAB010000040.1:6884-16142 GCA_022707725.1 Chloroflexota bacterium
AGACGAAGGCATCGGCCTCGCCGCTTTTCACCATCCGCATCCCCACGCGAATGGACGAGTTTTCCTTCTCGCGCACTGCCTCGGAGTGATCGGCCATCGTCAGCACATCCGGCGCGTGGACGATGCGGATGTTCAACCCCTGGGTGTCGTGCTTCGCCAGCTCCGCGCGCGTGCGATCCTCAGGTCCGACCAGGATAATCTCGTCCTGCCACTCTCTGGCCGCCAACACCGCGCCGGCTACGTCCGGTCCGGGGCAAGCGTCCGAACCAAAAGCATCAACAACGATACGCATAAGACCTCCAATGAATTACGAATAAAGAATCAGCGAATAAAGAATCAGCGAATGAGCGAATGAGCGAATGAGCGAATGAGCGAATGAGCGAATGTAAGAATGGATGAACCAATCGAAAATCCAAAATCAACAATCCAAAATCGGCTAGGCGCCCCAGAACCAGGGGGGTTCTTCGGGCGGGGGGGCGGCCCAACCGTCACCGAAGTCGGCGCCGTTTCCGGCATCGACGGGCAGCGGTTTGCCGGCGAGCCAGCGTTCGGCGATGTCGGGAAGTTGCGCGCGTGTCCCTTGGCGGATGAGTGGATCGGGCAGCGAGTCGAGAAAGCGCCGGCCGTAGCGCTTGGTCAGCACGCGCTGATCCAGCACCACGGCGATGCCCTGATCCGTCGCGGTGCGAATCAACCGCCCAAAGCCCTGCGTAAAGCGCAAAATAGCCTCCGGGACCATATACTCGTTGAACGGGTCTTCATAGCCCTCGGCGCGCGCGGCGATGATCGGATCGTTGGGCACGTCGAAGGGCAATTTGGTGATCACCAAACACGAGAGCGCGTCGCCGGGCACATCCACACCCTCCCAGAAAGAGCGCGTGCCGAGCAGGACGGCCTTCTCGGTGCGCTTGAAATTGTCGAGCAGTTGCGCGCGCGAGCTGCCGCTCCCCTGCGCGTAGACCGTGATGCCATCCTGCGCCAGTTTCCCGGTAATCGCCTGCGCCGTGGCCTTCAATTGCACATACGACGTGAACAGCGCCAGCGCCCGCCCCTGCGTCGCCCGGAACAGGTCGATCAACGTCTGATCCAAAATCTGCTGGTGGCCGGGATTGCGCGGTTCGGGCACGTCGGTGACGATGTAGAGCAACGCGGCGGATTGGTAATCGAAAGGCGAACCGACGGCCAGCTCTTCCGCCTTCTGTGCGCTCAACCGGTCTTTCATATAGTCGAAGCTGTTTTCGACGCGCATCGTCGCCGAGGTGAGGATGACCGAGCGTTTCTTGTCGAACAGATGCTCGCGGACCAGCGCGCCCACGTGCAAGGGGACGGCGTTGCACGTAAACGGATAGTTGTTCTGCGATTCCAGCCAGTAGATGGCGTTCTCCTGCGGCGCGGTGACGAACGGGCCAAGCTGTGTGTAAGCCGCGTCCAACTGCCGTTTGATGCCCAACAAGCGCGCGTGGGCCATTTCGAAGCCGGCGTTTTCGGGAGAACTCAACTCTTCCAAACCGGCAGCCAGCAGCGCCAACCCATCTACGAGCATAGAGAAATGCGGTTGAACCTGCGCCCAACCACGCACCGCGTCATCCCAACCGTGCTCCAGACGCATCTTAGGGGTAAGGCGCACGCGCGCGGCGTAGCTATCATTCTGATCCACATGCTCGTTGAGGAACGTCTCGATATCCACGAAAAGCGTCTCCAACAGATGATCGACGCGCTCTCCGGCATCCTGAAGACGCACACAGGCGTCCTGCAGGCCCGCTGCCGTCTTGCGGGGCTGGCCCTCGGCCAGACTCAATACCATCTCCAGCAAACCGGTGGAGGCCTGCCGGCTATACAGCAAATCCTCGAAAACCCGGTGCAGCGCCGGCCAACTGACCGTGTAGCGCAGCGCCTCTGTCACGGCGCTTTCCAGATGATGCGCCTCGTCGATGACGAGCAACTCGTACTCCGGCAGCACGCGATTCTGCGCGGCAATATCGGCCAGCAGCAGCGCGTGATTGACGATGAGGATATGCGCGCCTTCCGCCTTCGCCCGCGCCCGGTAAAAGAAGCAGCGGTCGCTCTGGAAGAACGGACAATGCTCCGGATCGCAGGCGTCGTTGGCTGCCGAAATGTCATACCAGACAGCTTGCTCCTGCCCGGTCGGCATGAAAAGCCCGTCACCGTCGCCGTCGAGCGTATTGGGCAGCCACAGCAGCACCTTAGCCAGCACGCGCATCTCATCCTCGGTGACGGGGCCGCGCCGCCGCAACGCCTGGAACTGCTGGCGGCAGAGGTAATGCGAGCGTCCCTTGAGCACTTGATACTTGAACTCGTAGAGCGCCTCGGCCAGTTCGGGCAAATCCTTGTTCGCCAGTTGCTCCTGCAGGTTGATCGTATTGGTCGAAACGACCACGCGCTGGCGATTCTGCACCGCCCACTCGATTGCCGGGAGCAGATAGGCCAGCGACTTCCCTGTGCCGGTGCCGGCCTCGACTATCAAGTGTTGCCCCACGTTGAACGCCTGCCCGACGGCCTGGAGCATTTCTATCTGTTGTGGACGGTATTCGTATTCCGCGAACACCTCTGCGAGCGAGCCATCGTCGTCCAGCAACGCCGAAAGCGCGTCCAGGTCAATGGGCCGGATGTCGCGGCGCGGCTCCAACGGCGCGTAGACTTCCTCCTCCTCGGCGAACAGCGGGCCGGCCGCGTCGCCGCCGCGTTTGGAGGCCAACTGCGCACCGATGCCGCCGCTGAATCCCTGGCGCTGGCGGACGTAGTGCGCGTCACGGAAAAAGTTGATCGGTCCCCACTGGATGCGTTGTCCCAGTTGGACGATCTCCTGCAACATCTGCTGCGGGAGCTGCGCGGCGCGGCCCATCAACGCCATATAGAGCGCGTGCGCCATGACTGCGTCGTCGAGCGCGCGGTGCGTCTGCTCCGGCAAATCGATCGCCAGCTCGCGGACGAGGTTCGCCAGACTGTAGCGTCCGGCGTGCGGCACCAAAATGCCGGCGAGGTCGAAGGTGTCAATCGAAGGGTTGCCGCGCAGGACGTTGTGCTGGCGCAAGAACGCCAGGTCGAAGCCGATATTGTGCCCCACCACCGGATCGCGGCCCACAAAATCGGCCAATTTGTACGTCGCCTGGCGTCCACCCGGCGCGCCTTCCACGTGCGCGTTGGTGATGCCGGTCAATTCGGTGACAAACAGGGGGATTTTCCGCCCCGGATTGACGAATGTGGAGAAGGTCTCCAAAACCTGATCGCCATCGAACCGCAGCGCGCCGATTTCGATGATCGCATCCCGCATGGGATCCAGTCCGGTCGTTTCTAGGTCGAGGGAAACGTAGGTCTTCGCCATGTGCTCCTTTCTAAACTCAAGGTAGACATTATACAGCATAACGCGCTGTGGGAAAGAGAAAGGGCTGGATTTTCATCCAGCCCCGGCATTTAAGACCTGTAACGCGAATGACCAATTTGCGCTACAAACACTCAACGATCGTCAGAGGGCGGTTCGATGAACTCGAACTCGCCAATGTCCAAAACATCTTCCTCATCCTCATCGTCGTCCCACAAGAACAATTCGTCTTCATCGTCATCCCAATCCAACACCGCATCCTCGGCCCGGAGAAATTCGCTATCAGGAGCTAAAGGCGCCAAATAGTTGAAGCCTCTGGGTCCTAATTGCTGCGTCAGGCGCGCCATAATCTTGTTCACGTTATCATACGGCCCGGCCATGAAGAATGGCTTATCCTCCGGCCCGCCGACCTGGATTTCAATATCAACGGAATCTGGATCGGCATCCTGCAACAAAATCGAGGCTTCGAGATAATCACGGTGCGGGCGAAAGCCGAACTGCGCTGCGTACGCTATACCGACCTTGATGATTTTCGCTACGAGATTGAAATCCACTTGGACGAGCTTTTGGTGTTCGGCCATTCTTGGCAACATCTCCCGGCGAAACGATTCCGCATTGATAAAGTTAGCCGCGTATGCGTCCTTCACACCCAGACAGGCGCGATCCACCAGATACACGCCTGCCATAACCTCACCTGTCGTCGGATCCCGCCGCGTAACAACAATTTGATTCAGTTGTGTGGGGTCCTCCCAGCTTTCGTTGATCCAACACTCCATCACCGGCCAGGCCAGCGCGGCGCGCAACATCGCCTTTCTGCTGCGCGCTGACAACTGCGTCCGCGCAGCCTTGCGTTTGGCCTTGCGCTTCGCCTCGTGCTTCGCGCGTTTTTGTTCACGTCTACTTTGTGGCATCGTATCCTCCTGTAAAAACAGCTCTGCTGTAACGCTTCCGGCGGATTATAATCCCCGTCCCCGCGACGCCGGATTGTAATCCGGCGCAAGCTTTTGCAATATCGGGGCTGTACTATAATTCAAGCGCGCTCCTTATTCGATAGGCGCCCTTAAATTAACCCAACCGCGCCAACTGCTCGCGGACTTGCGCTGCTTCGGCTTCCATCGCCGCCAGATTTTCGCGCTCGCGTTGGACGACGTCCGGGCGCGCTTTCTCGGCGAACGGGCCGGCAAGACGCTGGCGGCTACCGTCGATACGGCCTTCCAGGTTTTCCAACGCCTTCTGCAAGCGCGCCCGCTCCGCGTCGAGGTCCACCAGCCCGGCAAGCGGCAGGTAGACGACGACGTCGCCCGCCATCACCGACGCGGACTGCGCCACCGGTTCGCAGGCCGTCACAATTTCCAGGGCGTCCGCGTCCAGGTGCGCGAGGAACGTCAGCGTCGGACGCCGCGCTTCGAGCAGCGGCGCGCTCGCACCCGCCGCCACGGTCGCCGCGATGCGCCGCCCGGCTTCGACGTTGTACTCCGAGCGCACGTTGCGGATGCCACGGATGAGGTCCATCAGCAGCGCCATCTGCGCTTCGGCCTCGTCGTCGAGGAGCGCGGCGTTTTGTAGCGGCCACGGCGCGATGATGAGCGCCTCGCCCTGCTTCACAGCGGACGGCAACGCCTGCCACAGCGCCTCGGTCACGAAAGGCATAAACGGGTGCAACAGGCGCAGCGCGCGTTCGAGCACGGTCAACAGCACGGCGCGCGGCGCGTCCTTGTCGGCGTCCTCCGCGTAGAGGCGCACTTTGCTGGCCTCGATGTACCAGTCGCAGAACTCGTCCCACAGGAAGTCGCGCACGCGCCGCCCGGCCTCGCCGTACTGTTGCGTCTCCATCAGCCCGAAGACGTCGCCGGTAAGCCGTTCCAGGCGGCTGAGAATCCAACGGTCTTCGAGAGTCAGGTCCAAACCTGCCAGGTTTTGAAAATCCGTCAGGTTTGCGTCTTTCACGTTCATCAGGATAAACCGCGCGGCCTGCCAGATTTTGTTGGCGAAGTTGCGCGCGCCCTCCAAGCGGCGCGGGTCGAGGTTCATATCGTTGCCGGGCGTGGAGGACGTGCTAAGCGTGTAACGCAGCGCGTCCGTTCCGTATTCGTCGATGATGTAGAGCGGGTCGTATTTCCACGCTTCGGGCATAGATTTGCTGATTTTCTCGCCGCGCTCGTTGCGAATCAGGCCGTGCAGGTAGACGGTCGAGTACGGCGCCTGGCCGAGCAGCGCCATCGACAACATCGTCTCGCGGGCCACCCAGAAGAAGAGGATGTCGTAGCCGGTTTCACGCATATCGGTGGGGAAGAAACGCTGCATGTCGGCGGTGTCTTCAGGCCAACCGAGCGTGGAGAACGGCCACAGCCCGGAGGAGAACCAGGTATCGAGCACATCCTCGTCCTGCACGATCATGCTGCTGCCACACTTGGGACACCGCGCCGGGTCTTCGACGGCGCTCCACTGCAAGCCGCAATCCTGGCAGTACCACACCGGGATGCGGTGCCCCCACCACAGTTGGCGGCTGATGCACCAGTCGCGGATGTTCTCCATCCAATGGAACCACGTCTTCTCGAAGCGGTCAGGGATGATGCGCATGGCGCCATCGCGGACGACGCTAATCGCCTCTTCGGCCAGCGGTTTGGTGCGGACGAACCACTGCGTGCTGATGCGCGGCTCGATGATCGTATCGCAGCGTTGACAGTGGCCGACGCTGTGATGGTACGGTTCGACTTTCACGAGCAAGCCCTCTTTCTCGAAATCGGCCACAATCGCCTTGCGGCAAGCGTAGCGTTCCAGCCCCTCGTAAGGCCCCGCTTCGGCGTTCATCATCCCGGTGGGCGTCATCACGTCCACTTGCAGCAGATTGTGGCGCGCGCCGATCTCGTAGTCGGTGGGATCGTGGGCAGGCGTCACCTTGACCGCGCCCGTGCCAAATTCAGGCTCCACCACCGCATCCGCCACAATGGGAATCGCGCGCCCAATTGCGGGCAGGATCGCCATCTTGCCGACGAGCGCCTGCCAGCGCGGGTCGTCGGGGTGAACGGCAACGCCGCTGTCGCCGAGGATCGTCTCCGGGCGGGTGGTCGCCATCTCGATGAACGTGGTCGCGCCCTCGGCCCAGCGCCCACTGCCCCACGGGTGTTGCGGGCCGGACCAATCTGCGTCCATTACGGGATAGCGGACGTGCCACAGGTGACTGTCGTGCTCGGTCGGTTCCACCTCCAGGTCGGAGATCGCCGACTCGCAGCGCGGGCACCAGTTGACCATGTACGGCCCGCGATAGATCAGGCCGCGCTCGTAGAGCGTGTGGAACGCGGTGCGCACGGCGTGGCTCAAGCCCGGATCGAGCGTGAAACGCTCGCGTTCCCAATCGCAGGTGATGCCGAGTTGCCGGTGTTGGTCGGTGATACGCGCGTGCGTCTTGCCCTTCCACTCCCAGCACTTTTCGATGAAGGCGGCGCGGCCCAGGTCGTGGCGCGTCAGACCCTCTTTCGCCAACTCGCGCTCGACGACGTTCTGTGTGGCGATGCCGGCGTGGTCGGAGCCAGGGCAGGAAGAGTGTCTCGAAGCCGCGCATCCGGTAATAGCGCGTCATCAGGTCTTCGATTGTCGCCGTCATCGCGTGGCCCAGGTGCAGGATGCCCGTCACGTTTGGCGGGGGCATGGTGATACAAAAGCGCTCGCCATCCGGCGAAGCCACGCCTTTCTCGATGAGCGTCTCCGGCTTGAAGTAGCCCGCGGACTCCCACCACTGGTACAGACGTTGTTCGTGTTCTTTCGGATTGTAGGTTTTGGATAATTCGGTCATGAGTTCCCCTCTAAAATATGAAGTGCTTCAAGCGGATCCCGGGCTGTCAATACTGAAGCCGCCCGCGCCGTCTGTTCTTGATCCAAAGTCACCAGCGTAGCGCCAAACCGTAACGCGACGGCGACATACACCGCATCGCTGCCGCGCAAACAATAATCCGCCGCCACATCTGCCGCTTGCTGCGCCAGGGTGTCGTCCAATGGCACCATCATCAGATTAGACCAGCGGCTGACAGTATCGGCAAACTTCCGTGCTACCGCTGCGTTTTTGCTGCCACGCCCGACCGCTGCTGCAATCTCCGGCAATAACAATGTCGGTACGATGATTGGCAAGGCTCGTATCTTAACGCATTCCACAAAACGGAAGCTATCGGCGTGCCTTTGCTCACGTGGTCTGAAAGCGCTGACAAAGACGCTGGCATCAATTGTGTATATGGCCGCCATCGTCACACCTAACGCCGCATTTCCGATAACAATTCCACGCCGGTTTTTGGCGATTGCCATGCGCGGTCAATTTCCTTACCCAACTCAATCAACTCATCCCACACACTATCGGCGCGCTTGACATCCAGTTCTTCTCCGAGGTTTGGCTCTTCCAATGGCATGAGCAACGCCACCGGACGCCCCCGGTGTGTGATCACATAATACGCGCGCTCCTCCTGCACCGTTCGCACAATCTCCGAAACTTTGGCTTTTAACTCACGTATTCCAATCTCGGCCATAGTTCCTCCACAATGTAGTCACTAATGTGACTACATTATACATCAGAAACGCAACTGAACCGATAAAGTTTTCCCAAAACAAGCAGCAGCTAAACACGCACTTCCATCGCCGCAAGATCAATAATCACTCCGACACGCAGCAGAAAATCCAAACCAATAATCCCATCTATCTCAAAGCCGTAATTCATACCGCCGACCTCAATCTCGAAGTTATCAACACAAATATCGCCAAGAGCTAATCGCTCCACTATTTTGGAGAAGACGAATTCTGTCCCTCCGACACCGTGAATACGATGTACTGCATCATCTGCCGCATATTCCAGACCAATATCCAACAACTTGTCAATCGAGAAAACGGTACCGGCAGATCCTGTATCCAATAAAACATTGTCCAACTCAAGGCAACGTCCACAATAGGATACTTCTACAGCAACGTAAGGCAGGCCATTCTGTAAAAGTATCTTCATTGTATACCTCGCACACCCAGCCAACGGCGCTCCGTGATATCCAACTTTTCACGGCTCGTATGGAAAACATATAGCTCTCGCTCCGGCGCTTCCTTATGGAGTTGCAGATAAGATTTCATTGCCGTCGTTGAATCGGAGAACGCGCCAACCACAGCAAGCTGCTCAAGAATACGCCGGTCAGCCTCTGAGTGTGCTTTTATGGCCTCAACCAGCAACCATTGTTGAGGATAATGTTTACGTATCTCTTGCCATCGCATAACAAACCTCCATCAGAGCCAAGCCACGAATCTTCAATATCATGAACCAAAGTAACTCGGACGCGGTTGGAAACTGGCCTGAGCAAGACCCCGCAAAACTCAGAATCCTTTCCAACGCTCCAAGACTTCTTTCAATCCCTCTTCCAGGCTAACCTGCGGCGCCCAGCCCATACCCAATAGCCTGGAAGCGTCCACGTCGAAGCTGATTTCGGTGAGGATGTCCTGGTCGGTGTAGCGCGTCGTCGCTTCTGGCTCGAGGCGTTGCAAAGCAGCGGCGATGTCGTTGATTGACGGGTGCTCGGTGGCCGCGTTGACGGTCTCGCCGGCAAACGCCGGGTCGGCCAGGCAGAAGCGCAGCGCGCTGGAAGCGTCGCGGATGTGGATCAACGGGCGCACCTGTCTGCCGGTGCCGTAAATCACCATCGGGCGACGCACGCCCACGAGATAGGCAAAACGGTTAGCGGTGGCGTCAAAGCGCATCGCGGGGGCGTTGCCGAAGGTGGTGCCCAGGCGCACGATTGTCCACTCCAGGCCGCGCTCTTCCGCATAGCGTACTTCGTCTTCGCCTTTGCGTTTCGCCGTGGCGTAGGGGCCGATTGGGTGGCACGGATCGGTTTCCTTGAACGGCCCGCCCGGCCCGTAAACGCTGGCAGAGCTGCAATAAACCAGGCGCGTCACCC
>JAKJAB010000410.1 GCA_022707725.1 Chloroflexota bacterium
CGCCATCACCATTGCTGAGGAATGGGGCGACGCCAGCAACTTCATCCTGGGCGACCAGTTGGACAGCACGATGAACTACCGCTTCCGCAACGCCGTCATCGGCGTGCTGCGCGAGACCGACTGGCAGGATACCAACAGCGCCATCCGCGCGCTCTCGCTCAGCCAGTTCGACAGCGTGATGCACGGTATCGAAGAGGATTACCCGCCGGAAGCCTTCTACGCGATGATGAACCTGGTGGGCGGACACGACGTCAACCGCGTGCTCATCCCGCTGGACCAGGACGGCGATCCCACCGACGCCGACTACAGCGACGGCAAGATGCGCCAGAAGATGCTCGTCCTCATCCAGATGACGATGCCTGGCGCGCCCACCATCTACTACGGCGACGAGGTGGCCCTGGTGGGCTACGGCGAAGCCACTTCCGGCAATGCCGGCGGCGTCTTCTACAGCGACCCCTACAACCGTCAGCCCTACCCATGGCCCGACGAAGCCGGCTACGACGATCTCCCCGCGTGGCGGCAGGGCGACCTGGATATGCTGGCGCACTACAGCGCGACAGCGGCGATTCGCAACGCTCATCCCGCGCTGCGTACCGGCTCTTTCGACACGTTGCTGGTAGACGATGATGCCGGCGTCTATGCCTACGGGCGTGGTCAGGCCGCCGTGATCGGTCTCAACTTTGGAACGACGCAGACGCTGACCATCCCGGCGGCGGGCTACCTGCCCAACGGCGCACAGTTGACGGACGCGCTCAATGGCGGGAACTACACCGTTGCCAATGGCGAAATCGTTATCCCCGCTGTACCGCCTATGTGGGGGGCAGTCCTTGTGCTGAGCGAAGAACCCACTCCCCCGCCCGCCGCGCCGACCAACCTGGCGGCTGTGGAGGGGAACAGTGAAGTGATGCTCACCTGGGATGCTGTGACCGGCGCTGCCAGCTACAACGTCTATCGCAGCTACGTCTATGGCGGCGGATACACCTACCTCGGCCAGACAACGACCCCGGATTACACCGACACGACCGTGACCAACGGCATGTTGTACTACTACGTCGTCACGGCAGTGGATGCCCTCGGCGGCGAAAGTGAATACTCAGATGAAGTCTCCGCGCTGCCGCATTACACCATCGACTGGGCGAACCTGCAATGGCCGCACGAGTTCACGCACACCGTCGGTATCACACCCACGCAGGACATCTACGGGCAGGTTTACATCGCGGGCGTGACCTCGCAGCCGGGCGCGACGGAGGGCTTGCTGGCCCAGGTTGGCTTTGGCGCTTCGATGGCGGATTTCACCGACTGGACGACGTGGGTGGATGCGACGTTCAACAAGGATGATTGGAACAACGACGAGTTCAAGGCCCAGTTGCTTCCGGAAGCGCCGGGTAATTTCTACTACCTCTACCGCTATTCGACGACCGGCGGGCGCGATTGGGTGTATGCCGGCACCTCCGGTACGGTGATGATTCCGGTTCCCGGCGTGATGCACGTCCTCGCTGCCGCCGACACAACGCCGCCATCGGCGCCGCTCAACCTGCGCGTGGTTCACTGGGGGACGGATCACATCACCGTCCAGTGGGTTCCGGTCGCCGCGGGCGACCTCGCAGGCTACGACGTCTATCGCTATGCCGAGGGTGAAGCACCAACGAAGGCTGCATTCCTGGCGCGGGTGATGGCGCCCTCGACCATTTACACCGATACAAATGTGGAAGTAAACGCCACCTACACGTACACGGTGCAGGCGTTCGACGCCTCTTTGAACAAGTCGAACTTCTCCAATCCGGCTTCCGGTACAGCCGAAGCGCGCCAGGTCGAAGTGCGCTTCCGCGTCACCGTGCCGCCGTTCACCCCGGCCGGCGATACCATCTACATCGCCGGGGACAACGCCACCTATCTGGGCGCCTCCTGGAATCCCAGCGCAATGCCCATTACCCGCCTGAACGCCACTACGTGGGCCTACACGGCGACCATCCCTGAGGAAACCGTGCTCCAGTACAAATTCACCCGTGGCTCATGGGATGTCGTGGAAAACTGGGGAACAATCGTCGGAACAGAAAACCGCCACTTGACGGTAGCCTACGGCGACGATGGCATTATGCTGGTGGAGGACGTCGTCTACAACTGGCGCGACCCACTCGTCGTAGAGCACTACCCCGCCGCGGGAGCGACAACGTGGAATACCGCCGCGCCGATCTGGGCGCTCATCAGCCGTCCGATCGATCCAACACTGGTCACGACTCAAACCTTCAAGGTTGAGCAGGTTGGCGATGGCGTGGTTCCCGGCGCGTTAGGTGTACAGGCTACGACGTTCGCTCCCTATCCAGACACGGCAGTGCTGCCTTACATCACCGGTACTTTGGTCATCTTCACACCGACAACGTCATTGAACCTGCACGCGAGTTATATGGTCACGCTAATCGCTTCCGGCTACAAAGAGGAAGTGACGATGCGAGCCAATTACACCTGGACGTTTGGTGGGCAGCCGCTAAGCATCTACCTGCCGTTAGTGATGCGAAACTACACGCCCTAACCATATCACACAAAAATCTCCCCCTCCTCTGTACACTCGGAGGAGGGGGAGAAAACCTTGAATACTCAACACAAGCGTTGAAAGTTGATGACTGACCGCTGAAGGCTGATTACTGACCGCTACAACAGTCGTTCCAGATTCGCAAACGGCGCCAGCGCGAACTCCTTGCTGCCCAGATCGACCTGCACCCCCGGCAAGCGCGCGCCGGTTTCCAATTGGATCAAGCCTTTGGGGATGTCGGACACAACCCCCGACGCACCCGTGTATGGCCCGCGCAAGATGCGCACTCGGCTCCCGACAACCAGTGGGGTTTCCGGGTTCACCGGCACCGCGCCACGCGCCGGCATGGGCACCATCACGTAAGGCCGCTCGGTCCCCCAACGGCAGCGCATCCGCCCGCTGACCGACACCTCACGCCCATCCAGTGAGCGCAGCAGGTCGAAGAACGCCTGGGACATCGGCGCTGTGCTGATCCCTTCGGTGGTCACGACGGGAAATTCAATGGCTTCGAGCCGGGCGATCATCGATGGCGGGATGCCGCCCACGATCATGCCGCGCACTTGCATGGCAATGGCCTGCTCTAGCGTCTCTTCATCAAAGTGTAAACCCCCGACCAGAATTGCACCCTGAGCCGCGGCGTCGATGTGCTTGGTGCGAATGGGATGGCGCGGCGAGCGTACCACCACCCGCAACACGCCGAAGGCTTCCTTCCCATTTCCCCAGCCCATCTGCAGAAACGCACCGGTTGATTCGATGGTCACGCCCTTTGCCGGCGAGGTTTCGACGACCAGTCCAGGAACCAATGCTGCGACATGAACCGTCTGCGGTTCGGCCTCCAACAGGAGCCGCCCGCGCCCGCTGCCCATAATCGAGCCGTTGATGGGGGCGCGACACACCTGACCGCCCAACCCGCCACGCGAAGCCAGGATG
>JAKJAB010000411.1 GCA_022707725.1 Chloroflexota bacterium
ATTCCAGTTGACGTCGCCCAAAGTTGATGAGCAAAGCCACGGGCGCTTGCGTTGCCTTGAGATAATTGATCACCTGTCCCTTCTCGTCGTCGGTCAACAAGTGCGGGAAAGCCTTGATTTCCACCACCACGGTATGTTCAACGAACAAATCCAGATAGAACTGCCCCACCTGTAAATCCGCGTAAGCAACCTCCACCGGATACTGCCGCTCCACGCCAATGTCCCGGTCGCGCAACTCCACCGCCAGTGCGCGCTCGTAGATCACCTCTTTGTAGCCCGGCCCGATGAAGTTGTGCACTGCCGATGATACGATAGGTTAGATCATTGCCGGTGGCATCTACAATCAGTTTGGACATTGCGCGCTCCTTTGCCGGTTACGACTACCAACCTCGAATCTTCAACGAATAAACGAATGGGATGCCTGCCCTTCGAGAACTCGTTCTCAATTCGCGATATACACTGAACGTTTGACTTGGTCAACTCCAAAATCCCCGCCAAACTCACGAACCCCCGCCGCGCCTCATTCGTTTATTCGTTCTGTCATTCGTGGTTGGCGGTCGTGGTTGGCGGTGTTGCGCGATTCTCGTACGCGCACAACCCCCTCCAGTACCCCCACCCCGAACAGGTTCACCTGCGCCGTGACCTCGCCCGGCGTGAACGCCAGGCCGCGATCCAACAGCAGCGTCATCCCCGCGACATAGGCGAGGATCGCCAGCGATTTGAGCGCCGAGGGCACATTGCCGAGACGCGGGGTAACGGCAAGCCGCGTTCCCGGTTCCTGCGTGACGAGCAGGATGATCTGCATCAGGGCTAGCACCGCTTGCAGCACGTAATAGACCTGCACCAGGAGTTCCGACCACGAGGGCCTGGACGGCCGCACCCAGAAGAATGCCATGTAGAGGATGGAGATTAAGGCGCGCCGAGGTAGACCATAGACTCCGTGATGGGTTGCCAATCCTCCGGGATTTTGACCAGGCTCGCCAGCAAAACGACAGCGCCGTAGATGTAAACCGCCCACAGAGCGCCGTACTGGATGAGCAGGTCCGTCGCCGGATGCGCGGCGCCGAAGTAGAGGAAAGTTTCCCAGCGGTTGTACCGGATTTGCAGATGGGTGAGGGCTTGCAAGCGCGCGAATTCGGGCGGGAGGGTTGTCAGGCGGTTGTCGTCGAGGTCGAGCCATTCCAGATGCGCAAGCTGGCCGATTTCTGGCGGCAATTCCTCCAGACGGTTGCCGTCGAGCGAGATAGGATAAGCAACAACGTCTTCTTCATTATTATAGCAGCAACTCAAAGCCGAACCTGTCAAACTGGAATCTCCCCCACAAATTGATTGTGCCGTATTTCGAAGGACAGAAAAACATCGGCGCACCATGTTAGCAAAGTAACATATCGCGGTGACTTGCCAAATCACGCCGATAGTGATAGTCTTTTGGATGAAGGACACACACGATGCACGAGCTGAAACGGACGCAACCGTACAAACATAACCGCCCTACCGTTGGCGTGTTAGCGGGATGGCGCGTGTATACCGGAACGCTCGACACGTTCCTCGGCCCGGTTTATCAGGGGACGCGCGCGGCGGCGCGCGATCTGGGGTGTAATCTCCTGCTTTCCTGTAGCGTGGATGTGGGCATCGGTCAAGGCGCACCACGTCCAGCCTGGGCCGTCCCCATGCCCGACGTGGATTTCATCCCGGTTGGCCCCTGGAATGTGGATGGGCTGCTCATCGTGGGACGGTTTTCCTCGGAACCCACGGCGAGCTATCTACAACGCCTCGTCGCCGAGCAGTATCCGATTGTGTTCGTCGGCGCGGGGGAGAAGGGGCCGACGGTCATGGCCGACAACGAGGCCGGCATCCGGCAGGCGATGGCGCACTTGATCGAACATGGACACCGGCGCATCGCCTTCATCGCGGGGTTCCAGAGAGACAGTGACGGGGACAGCGCCCGCCGGCTCAACGCTTATCACGCCACGATGCATGCGCATGGGCTGGAAATCGATCCGCGCCTGATCGCCTATGGCACACACAGCACCGGCGGAGGGCGGCAAGCCATGGAACAAATCCTGGCGACGAACGCCCCCTTCACCGCGCTGGTCGCCAGCAACGACCTCTCCGCGCTCGGTGCGATGCAAGTGCTCAACCGGGCAGGAAAGCGTATCCCGCAGGATGTCGCCGTCATCGGATTCGACGACCGCCTTGAGGCCACCGCACACACACCCTCGTTGACCACCATCCGCTACCCGGCCTTCGAGGAAGGTTACCAGGGTGTAGAACTGCTGCTCAAGTACATCACCGGGCAGATCAACGGCCATCACACCATCCAGATCCCCACCCAGTTGATCATCCGCGAGTCGTGCGGCTGCCTGATCGGCGTTTCGACGAAGAACACGGCGCCCTATCCGCTATCTCACGAAGACGTGTACGAAAAGCCGCGGACGGCGGCAGACGTAGCACAGGCGCTGATGGCGCTGATGAGCCTTCACATGCAATGGTTGAAACCGGACGAAGCACAATCCTTGTGCCTGGAATTAGTAGAAGCGCTTGTGACGAGTCTGAAGCAGCACGATGGCATGGCCTGGCATTTGACCTTGCGGCAGGTATTACAACGCCTCATAGCCTCCGAAAACGCCCTGCACGCCTGGCAGACAGCCATTTCATTTTTGCAGAACAACATCCCCGCGCTGGAGGATATTCCGCCCGATCCCCACACGCACCGCCTCGCCGAGGAGCTGCTGAATCAAGCCAGGCTCGTCATCAGCGAGATGGCGCACGAACAGTACACGCGCCACCTGCTGCGCCAGATCGACGTTGCCGACCAGATGGGGCGCATGACCGCGCGCTTTCTCGCCGCCCAGGACGAAGCCGGCATCTTTGCCGTATTGCCGGAGCGGTTGCCCAGGATCGGCATCGAACACGCGGTCGTCGTCTACTATGAGCCGGAGGAAGATGATCCGGTGGCCTGGAGTGTGGTGCAGGCGCCGCCCGTAAAAGAGGAGGCGTTGCAACGTTTCCCGAGCCGGCAATTCCCGCCAGAAGGCTTGTACCCCGCCGACCAACCTTTCAGCCTGGCATTGTTGCCCTTGCGGATCCAGGCGAGCGTATCCGGGTTCGTCGCCTTCGACTCCGGCAACCTGGAGCCGTGTGCAGATGTGGTGCGCCAGTTGGCAGCGGCGCTCAGAAGCGTCAACCTGTACCGTGAGGCGCCGCCTGGCAGAAGAGCGCCGGCAGATGGCCGAAGATGCCAGCCGGCTCAAGAGCCGCTTCCTGTCGATGGTCAGCCACGAATTGCGCACGCCCTTGAACCTCATTTCCGGCCTGAGCGACCTGCTGTTGCGCGAAATGCCGCCCGAAGCCGCGCTGAACGGCAACCGGCAGGAAGACCTGGAACGCATCTACGTCAACGCGCAGCATTTGGACGGCTTGATCCGCGACGTGTTGGACTTGACCCGCATCGA
>JAKJAB010000412.1:0-282 GCA_022707725.1 Chloroflexota bacterium
CGGAAGATTCCACGGGACGAGCGAACCTTAGGAACGAGGAAGGCGCGCAGAATGGACTCCAGCCGCCTGGCATCGATATCCCGGATGATGCGGCCGTTGTGCGTCAACGAAATCTGCCCGCGTTCCTCTGACACCACAACGGCGACGGCGTCACCTTCCTCCGTGATGCCGATGGCCGCACGGTGCCGCAGGCCGAGTTCACGATCCGCCAGAAACGCAGCCGTCAAAGGCATGACACAGGCAGCCGCGGCCAACCGCCCATTGCGGATAATGATCGCGCCG
>JAKJAB010000412.1:341-3445 GCA_022707725.1 Chloroflexota bacterium
ACCAACACGCCGGTATCGACGTACTCTTGCAGGCCGGTCTGGCGTTCGAAAACGATCAGCGCTCCCACATTATGCGCTGCCATATGTGTGACGGCCTTAACGATATTCGTAATCATCGTCTCCAACCTTGCGTTGTCGCCGCGCTCGACCAACAGGAGCGGGCTGCGGCCCAGTTGTTCGAGTGCACGGCGCAATTCCGGCTGGAAGAGCACCGGGATGCCCACCAGGAGTGCCGGGAGCAGGCTCTCGATCAGCCAAGAAAAAGCCCGCAATTGTACCAGGCGCGTGAGCAAAGCCAGCGAGATAAGCAGGGCGGTGATACCGCGCACCAATGGAACGGCGCGTGTCCCCTTAATGGCGTAGAAGACCAGGAAGAAGAAAAACGCCACAATCAGGATATCCAGGCCGTCAATCCAGGTGAGACGCTCAAGCAGCCACACTAAATTCCACATCGCAAATCAAAACTCAAAAGCTCCCAGGTTATGCACTAGAACGCAACATCCCCGTCTGCAGTGGTGGTTCATGTCCAGTTAATTCGCGGTAGAGATCGACATAGCCCTCCCGATTGGGTGGTTCCAAAGCCAGGAGGGCGGTGACCGTCTTGATCGCCGCCTCTTTCTGCCCCGCGTCGAGTTGCAGCCCGCCCAACACATCCAGATGTTCCAGGGCTTTCTCACGCTGGCCGACATTGAGATACAGTTGTGCCCCTCTGGCACGCAAAGGAATGTTGTCAGGTTCGTTGGCGATCAAATCCTCCAACACGATCAACGCACGATCGACATTGCGCCCCTCAAGGTACAACTTGATCAACTTATCAAGGGCGTTCAGTCCTAAATGTGGGCGACCGGTGCGCGGATATAAGCGATAAAGCGCCAGATAAGCCCGCTCGTCGGCCGGATCGATGCGCAGGATGGACTCATTGTTCTTGATCGCAGCCAGCCAATCCAACCGCTGCAGATCGAGGTCGGCCATTTTGTGCAAAATGCGGACTTCCCACTGCTTTTCTGGAGCGCCACGCGATGCCAGGCGCAACGCTTCGGTATACACGTCGCGGGCGCGCTCCGGCTGCGCCAGTTGGTAGTATGCGTCCGCCATTTGCAAATACTGGCTAAGCGCTTCGTCGATTTGTCCCCGTTGCGTCAGCAATTCGATGACCCGTTTGTGGATGACAATATCGACGGGAGACAATTGCAGAATCTCACGGTAGGTCGCCAGCGCTTGCAGGGTTTGACCGCGGACCTCGTAAGTGCGCGCTATCGTCTGAAATTTGGCAATCGCCTCATCAATACGCCCCGCCTCTTGCAACAGACTGGCCAGGAGATAGTGCAACGGCAGATAATCGGACGCCTTGCTGAGCGTGTGGAACAGCTCCTCCAAAGCGCTGTAGACTTTGTTGCGCCGCTGATACTCCTGCGCCAGTGCAACCGAGCGCAAAATGTTCGACGCGCCGGGCATACTGACCAACTCACCCAGGCTGAGCACCGTGCCCGAACGCGAGAGGGCATCCAAACGCTTGCGCGCTTCGAGCGATTTGTCCTCCCAGCCACGTCGCCCCAAAAAATCAACCAGCGATTCACTTAACCCTCGCGCGCGGTCGGGGTCTCCAGCGCTGACCAGGTTTTGCGCTACACTCTGATAGACGCGAATCAGATCATCGGCGTGTTCGCGCTCGATCGTGGCCAGATCGACGATTTTCACCGCTTCCCAGAAGTGCTTCAAAGCTTCGGCAAAATCCCCCTGCGCCTGGTAACATTCGCCCAGGGCAAACTGGCTGCCCAGAATGTATTCGGGATCCGAGAGCGATTTGTTCAACTGGGTGATCGCTTCAGCAAAACGCATTTGCTCCTTGTAAAGCAGTCCCAGATTGAAGTGAATGGAAGGCATCGAGACGCCAGCTTTGTTTAGCTGTTCATACGCCTGAAGCGCCGCCGCCAAATCGCCGCGTGTCTGCGCGTCGACGGCTTTTCCGATGAGCAGATCGACCTCCATCTGCGAGATGCCTTGCACCTGGGGTTTGTCTTCCGCGAAAATGGCCTCGGCCAATTTTGCCAGTGCGCGCTGCCGGGCGATGTCGGCAGGACTGCCCTCATCCGGCGCTTCCACATCCAGACCCTCCAGGCTCTCGCCTAGAGCACCCACGGTTTCAATCCGTGGCGGTTCGGGAATGGAACGCTGGCTTTGGAGCAGCATCATCGTCTGCCCTATGCGCGGCTCATGCGGGATGAATGCCTGCATTTGACGGCATATCTCGATGGCCCAGTCGGGGTGCGTCTGCTGGTAGAGATAAGCCAGCCACAGCGCCGCCAGTACGGCCTTATCCACAAACTTTTCCTGTTGATAGTACTGCAGGAGGTCGCGCCAGACCTTGTCGTTGCCCGGTTCGAGCCGAGCGGAAGACTCGAGCGCCGCAACGAACTTTCCCCTGACGTTCTGCTTGCCGTACCGTTGCGCGGCTTCGTAATAGGTGGCGGCAGCTTGCGCAGTGTCGCCGTTGCGCTCGTTGATCTCCGCGATGCGCTCATACGGGCCAGGGTCGGAAGGGTTCAGCGTGGTGAGGCGTTGATAGACTTCGAGCGCCGTCTCCAGGTCTTCAGCATTGAACAACGCCCAGGCATAGCCCATCAGTGCCGAGACATCGTCGGGGAATTCGGCCAGGGCGCGTTCATAGAAGCGCACCGCGTCCTCCCACTTCTCGTCCCAAACACAATCGTTCGCCTTTTGAATGGCCTCATCAAAGCGTAAGCGGTTACCGGCCAATGCACACCCCCTGTTTGAGCTATTAGCTGTTAGCTATCAGCGGTCAGTATCTCTTTCCAGCGCCCACACCAGGATGGCCTTCTGCGCGTGCAGGCGATTTTCAGCCTGATCGAACAACACCGAGTGCGGGCCATCGGCGACAGCGTCGGTGATTTCCTCGCCGCGATGGGCTGGTAAGCAGTGCATCACGATGACGTCCGGTTTGGCGCGCGCCAGCTTGGCCTCGTCCACGCGGTAGGGCGGGAATAGTTTGCGGCGTTGCTCTGCCTCAGCCTCCTGGCCCATAGAGGTCCAGGTGTCGGTATAGATCACGTCGGCATCCTGTACCGCCATCACAGGATCATCCA
>JAKJAB010000413.1:0-257 GCA_022707725.1 Chloroflexota bacterium
CAGCCCGCCGCCGTTCGCGGCGCAGTTCGCCGAAGTGACCGTGGATACGGAGACCGGCCAGACGACGGTGGACAACCTGCTCATCGCGCTGGATTCCGGCACGATCATCAATCCGCTCACCGCCGGAGGCCAATCCGATGGCGGGATGCACCAGGCGCTCGGCTACGCTCTCACCGAAGAGCTGGTCTACGATGAAGCGGGGCGCACGCTCAACCCGCGCTTCGACGATTACCGCGTCTTCCGTGCGGATGAAAGCC
>JAKJAB010000413.1:267-3440 GCA_022707725.1 Chloroflexota bacterium
CCCGCCGATGGAGACGCTGTTCGTGCAGACGTTCGAGCCGTCGCACCCGGTCGGTGTCAAGTCCGTGGCGGAAATCGTCGTCAACGGCGTGGCGCCCGCCGTCATCAACGCCATCTACGACGCGACCGGCGTGATGATGCTGCGCACGCCGGTCACGCCGGAGCGGCTGTGGCGCGCGCTGCGCGAGGCGAAAGGGTAACCCCCGATCGAAATACGAGAAGCGGCGCACCAGGCGCCGCTTTTTCGTTAGCAAGAAACGCATTTTGTGTTATGATGTCGGGTATTGTTGCTCCCCCTCTTTGCTGGTTTTGGCCAACGCCGTTGTATATTTTTGAGATAAAGGAGTGTAGAAGTGTTAAAGCTAAAACAAGGTGTCGACCTTTTGATGGAAATCGGTGGTATCAAGACTGTGAAACAAGCTCAGGCTGTGTTCCAGAAACGCTGCGACCCGCAAACACAGGCCCGCTTGGCTCATATCAACAACCCGGATGCTCTGATCAAGATCGCCAATTCTATTTCGATGATGGATCCCGACGCGGTCTTTGTCAACACCGGCTCGGAAGAGGATTTGCAGTGGGTGCGCGAGGCGAGTTTGAAAAAGGGCGAGGAAAAGACTCTGACCTTGCCCGGGCACACCATCCATTTTGACTTGCCCGAAGAGCAAGGGCGCGTGGTTGAGAAGACGCTCTACATCATCAATCCTGATGAGGATGTCAGTGTGCTGGCGAAGAGCATTCTCCGCGACGAGGCGCTCGAGTATGTCAAAAAGTATATGGTAGGTATCGCCAAGGGCAAAACCCTGCTGGTTGGTTTCTTCAACCGCGGGCCGGTTGGCGCGCAGGCGGCCATCCCGGCCATCGAAATCACCACCTCTACCTACGTTATGCACTCGGCTAACATTCTTTACCGCAATGTCTACCATCACTTCGACCAGGAAGCGGCCCGTGCCGGCGAGTTCTTGACCAATGTGCACAGTGAGGGCGCTAACCGTCCGGAAGACTTCCCCAACATGCGCGTCTTCATGGACCGCAGTTGGTTGACCACCTACTCGTTGCTCTGCACGTATGCAGGCAACACGCTGCTGCTCAAAAAGGGCAACCACCGCTTTGCTGTGGACCTGTCCACGTATTATCGCCAGGAACGAGAACTGTCCGAGCATATGTTTATCACCGGTCTTATCGGCCCCAATGGGCGCAAGACCTTCTTCGCCGGTGCAGCACCTTCGGGCTGTGGCAAAACCACCACGGCGATGGTCGGCGATGATTTCATCGGCGATGACCTGGCCCAAATCTGGGTCGCTGCCGATGGCACCATGCGCGCCGTCAACCCCGAAAAGGGCATCTTCGGCATTGCCCAGGACGTCAACGTTGAAGGTGATCCCCTGCTGATGAAGGCGCTGCGTGCGCCGGGTGTCGAGGTCATCTGGACGAACGTGCTGATCACCGAAGATGGCACGCCGCACTGGGTAGGTGATGGCGAGCCGGTGCCGGAAAAGGGCGTCAATTACACTGGGGAATGGTGGATCGGCAAAACGGATGCAGCGGGCAAGCCCATCCCTATGTCTAACCCCAATGCGCGCTTCACGCTGGAAAGCACCAACATCGACAACTATAACCAGACCATCGCGGAAGACCCCGCCGGTGTGCCGGTCAGCGTGATCACCTACAGCGGGCGTGATAGCGACACCATGCCGCCGGTGTGGGTGGCTAAGAACCCCGACCACGGTGTCGTCATCGGTGCGTCTATCCTTTCGGCAGCCACGGCCACCGAGGTGGGCGCTCAGGGCGTGCGCCGCCAGCCGTGGGCCAACGAGCCGTTCATCCCCGGCCCGCTGGCCGAGTATATGGAGGCGCAGTTTGTCTTCTTCAATTCGCCCAAGCTGACCCACAAACCCATTATGGCCGGCCTCAACTACTTCCTCACCCACGGCGCGCGCGGTGGGGAGGGCAGCAAGCTGCTCGGCGAAAAGCGCGACGTCAAGGTTTGGCTCGGTTGGTTGGAATTGTATGCCCATGGTGATGTGTCGGCCATCGAGACGCCGATCGGCTACATTCCGCAGTACGATGACCTGAAGAAGTTGTTTGCCCGGATCGGCAAGGACTATCCCAAAGCCTTGTATGACAAGCAGTTTGCCTTCTACCTCGACAATATCCTGGCGCGTATCACCTTGCAGGAAGAGGCGTACCTCAAGGAAACCGGCGTGTCCGAGAAGTTGTTCCGGGTCTATCAAGAACAGCGTCAGGGATTGGAAGCGCTCAAGGCCAAGTATGGGGCGATTGTCTCTGTAGACCAGTTGATGAAGGCTGCGGCCAAGTGATCCAATTTGATGTAAAGAACCCGGAAATCTAGCCAGAACTACCTCGGAAGATTACATTGCTAAACGGCGTCCATTGGACGCCGTTTTTTTTGTCGGTTTAATCCAATCGTAATTAGATTTTAACCTATTTCTCGCAAAGAATATCCTATAATGAAAGTAGGGTGCTATTCGCACGGAGGCGATAGGCACTCTTTTTACTCTTCTACACCCTACTTGTAGACGACAATGCAGCCTCATTGATGTTGAGAATGGGAGGTTTAGGATGTTCAAGAAAGGTTTGACGCTTACCGGAACGATTTTATTGGCCCTCGGCATATGGCTTGCCCTGTCTGTATTTCTCTTGCCGCCTGAAACGATGGTTCAGGCGGCGCCTCCACCTGGTTGTATCCGCGTTGATCAGGATGTCTCAACCGATACGACGTGGGATGCCCCGTGCTATGAGATTATGACCACGACGGTCACGATCATCCCTGGCGCGGTGCTCACGATTGCACCGCCGGCCTCGGGCACAGCCGTCTATTTCGACACCGGCGCGCGGCTGCAGGTGGAAGGCAATCTGCAGGTTCTCGGAACCGACAGCCGTCCCATCACCTTCACCGCCTGCCGTAAGTCCCTGCGGCGGGCAAGGGCGGTGGTTGGGCATCCTCTTTGGGACAGGCAGCGGTCAGAACCGCATCCAACACGCGCTCGTCGAATACGCTTGCACCGGCATTGCTCCCAGCGGATCAACGTCGCCGGGTAACGGGGATACGATTTTGTCCAATACCCTGCGTTATAACGGGGGAACGGGTGAATTTCATGGCGGCATCGGTGGAGATATCGACTACTCTGAAATTGCGTACAACACCATCTACAG
>JAKJAB010000414.1 GCA_022707725.1 Chloroflexota bacterium
CAATGACAGTAGGAAGCGCAAAAATTGCCGTTTTGGGTTCAGCTAAGTGCGTCCCACCTCAAGGCTGAATAGTTACCTGGATTTTAGGTGAACCATGCGACAATATCGAGAGAATGGGCAATGAAGTGATGCACCGTAGTATTTTCGAGAACAGTCATGACTTAACTGGAGGTGATTATGATAACTTTTCCCGAAACACATCACGATTTGCTACAAACCGACGTAGCGATGCTGGCAACAGTCGGACGGAATGGCTATCCGCAGGTGACGGCCTTATGGTTCCTCTTCGACGACGATGGGATGCTTAAAATATCTTTGAACACCACACGGCAGAAGACGAAGAACCTGCAAGCGCATCCGGAGTGTACGCTGTTTATCCTCGACCGCGCCAACCCTATACGCACTTTAGAGGTGCGCGCGCGCGCTGAACTGACGCCCGACCCGGATTACGTTTTCGCCGACAAAGTAGGGAGCAAATACGGCGCAGACCTGCGCAAGATGGACCGGCCGGGCGAGTCCCGTGTGGTTGTGACTTTGCACCCGGTGCAGGTCAACGCATTGGACTTGAGCCGGCGGTGAGGCTACAGCATCTCCTCCCAATTCGTCCCGACCTCCACATCCACTTTGAGCGGGACGATCAACTCAAAAGCCTGCCCCATCGCTTCGCGTAGCAAGGCGATGGCGCGTTCTTGTTCGTCTTCAGGCGCTTCGAGCACCAGCTCGTCGTGGACCTGGAGGATCATCCGCGTGCGTAGTCCACTTTCCTTGAGCATCCGGTGGGTACGCAGCATCGCCAGTTTGATGATGTCCGCCGCACTGCCCTGAATCGGTGTGTTGATCGCCATGCGCTGCGCGGCTTGGCGTTGCTGCACGGGGAGATTGCTGCCGGGCGCGAGTTCCGGGAAGAAGCGCCGCCGGTTGAGCAGGGTGTCCACATAACCCCGTTCGGCGACCTCGCGTTGCACCTGTTCCATATAGGCGCGCACACGGGGGAATCGCTCGAAGTAGCGCTTGATGAAGGCGTCGGCTTCCTCGACGCTGATTCCCACTTGTTTGGAGAGGCCGAAGGCGCTCTGCCCGTAGATCAGCCCAAAGTTGACGGCCTTGGCAATGCGTCGCTGCTCGTAGCTGACCTCGTCCAGCGGCACACCGTAGACCGCCGCCGCCGTCGTTGCGTGGATGTCCTCATCGCGTTCGAATGCGCCGATCAAGCCTTCATCGCCAGAGACGTGCGCCATGACGCGCAATTCCACTTGCGAATAGTCCGCGCCGATCAGCCGCCAGCCATCTTCCGCCACGAACGCCCGCCGCACGCGCCGCCCTTCCGGCGAGCGGATCGGGATGTTCTGCAGATTCGGGTTCGACGACGACAACCGCCCCGTCACCGTGCCGGTCTGGTTGTAGGACGTGTGCACGCGCCCGGTGTGCGGGTTGACCAGTTGCGGCAGCGCGTCCACGTAGGTGGATTTGAGCTTGGACAGTTCGCGGTGCGCCAGAATCGCATCGACGATCGGATGCGCGCCCTGTAAATCCTCCAGGACGCCAGCGCGGGTGGAGTAGTGGCCCGATTTGGTCTTGCTGATGCCGCGCGCAGGCAGTCCCAGGCGTTTGAACAGCACGTCCGAGAGCTGTTGCGTCGAGTTGATGTTGAACTCCGTGCCCGCGTGCCGGTAGACATCTTGTTCTAGATCGGCCAATCGCGCCGCCAACTCCGCGGAAAGTATTTCCAGCCAGGCCACGTCGAGTTTCACACCCGTCATTTCCATATCGACCAGCACCGGCAACAGCGGCATTTCCAGGTCGCGGAAGAGCGCCGTCTGCTCACGCTGTTCGAGTTCGGCTTGTAAGATGGCAGCCAGGCGAAAAGTCATATCGGCGTCGGCGCTGGCGTAGGGCGCAACCTGCGCCAGCGGGACTTGACTCATAGTTTTCTGGTCGCGGCCTGTCCCGATCAATGTGCTGATTTCCGTCATCTGTACGCCCAGGCGCGCCCAGGCTTGATTCTTGAGGCCCAGGTTGCCGGAGTTGGGATTGAGCACCCACTCGGCGATCATCGTGTCGAACAACGTCCCGGCAACGGCAAAGCCGTGCCGTTGCAGCACTTCGACGTCGTATTTGAGGTTATGGCCGACCTTAGCGATCTGCGGATTTATCAGTACGGAACCAAGATGCTGTTGCACTGTTTTCAGTGGCAGGACGGGTTCGCCCACCGGTGCGCGCACCGGGACATACCACGCTGCGCCCTCGCAGTCGGTGAAGGAGATGCCCACCAGATCTGCCAACAACGCATCTGTACCAGTCGTTTCGGTGTCTATGGCAATGGTCGACATTTTGCCGAGTCGCGCAGCTATGTTTGCCAGCTCTGCCTCATCCACTACGGCGCGGTAATCGCCGAGACCGGGAATAACGACCGTTTGTGGCGCGGTTGTCTCTCCGAAGAGCGATAGCTGCTGACTCGCCGATTCGCTGATTCCCTGATTCGCCGATTCTGCTGCGCCAGGTAGCCGTCGCACCAGCGTGCGGAATTCGAGTTGTTGGAGCAACGCCAGCGCGCGCTCGCGGTCGTAGCCCTTGCTGGTGCGCGCCGCTTCGAGGTCGAGCGTGACCGGAGCGTCGCGCACGATGCGGCCCAGGCGTTGGCTGAGATAGGCCATGTCGCGGTTTTCGGTCAGCGCGGTCTGGTAACGCGCACCAAGTTCGTTGAGGTGGGCGTAGAGGTTATCCAGGGTGCCGTACTTTTGCAGCAGCCCGATACCGCCCTTCTCGCCCACGCCGCGCACGCCGGGGATGTTGTCGGACGTATCGCCCATCAGCGCCTTGAGGTCGATAAGCTGTTGCGGTTCCAGCCCGTACTTCTCGCGGACCGCGTCCGGCGTGTAGCGCAGGGTGTCGGAGAAGCGTCGCCCGGAGGTCAGCACAGTGACGCGTTCATCCACCAGTTGCAGCGCGTCGCGGTCGCCGGTGACGATGACGACGTTCAGCCCCTGCTCGGCGGCCTGGCGGGAGAGCGTGCCCAGCACGTCGTCGGCTTCGTAGTCCGGCAGCATCACGATGGGGATATTGAGCACGTCCACGATCTCGCGGACGCGCTCCATTTGACTGCGCATTTCGGCGGGCATTTTCGCGCGGTGGGCCTTGTACTCGGCGTACTCCCGCACGCGGAACGATGTCCCCTTGTCGAAGGTCACGATGACATAGTCGGGCTGCTCGTCGTTCAACACGGTGAGCAGCATCGACGCAAACCCGAAGGAGGCGTTCGTCAGCTCTCCCGTTGAGGTTTGCATATCGGCCGGCAACGCGTGGAATGCGCGATACGCCAGCGAATGACCGTCTACCAGGACCAGTTTTCCCGCCATGGTTCCCTCCTTCGAAAATAAACCACGGAATACACGAAACACACGGAAATCCTTATTTTCGTGCTGCATGGTGTGCGCCAG
>JAKJAB010000415.1 GCA_022707725.1 Chloroflexota bacterium
TTTGACGATCAGGAAGTTGATTTGATGCGCATCGCCGAAAGCCAGATTGACTCAGCTATCGTTCAGACTTACGTGCACCATGATCTCGCGCAGCGCAACAAGGAACTGGAAACTATTTATAACTTCGACCGTATCCGGGACCAGTACTTGCCCTTCGACGAGATGTTGGATGTGGTTTTGCAGGAATTGTGTCGCGTGGTCGAAGCTGAGATGGGCTTCGTGATGCTGTATGATCAACAGGGCAAGCAGCTGGAAATGCGCGCCGTGACGCATGACGACCTGCTGCACAAAGTGGCCTATTACGAGACGATGACCCAGGTGGCCAATGACGCCATCCGCCGGGCGCAGTTGGTGTGTGAGGATCGTGAAGCGCCGCAGTGCACGATTATCGCCATCCCACTGATCTTGCGCAACGAGATCATCGGCGTGTTCGGCACGGTCAACCGCGATCCACAACATCGCTTTACCGGCGATCACCGGCGGTTGTTGAAAGCCATCGTCAGCCAGATGGACACTGCGATCTTCGAAAGCTTGGAACAGCGACGCCTGCGACGTGTCCTTAGCCGCTCTGTTGATTCGCATGTCCTGGATCGCATACTGGCGAATCCCAACGTTGAGATTCTCAAAGGCGAACGGGTGATCCTCACCGTGCTCTACGGCGACTTGCGTGGCTCGACGGCGTTAGCCCAGCAGCTCAAACCCGAGGTGCTGGTGGAGTTCGTCAACGATTACCTGGCGCGGATGGCGCAAGTCCTGTATGCTTATCAGGGGACGCTGGATAAGTTTATCGGCGACGAGGTGATGGCGTTGTTCGGTGCGCCACTGCCACAGCCCGATCATGCGTTGCGGGCTGTGCGCGTAGGGCTGGCGATGCAGAGCGCGCATCAGCGGTTGATGGCGGATTGGAGGGCGCGTGGCATTGAGCCGGCAGCGTTGGGGATCGGCATCGCTACTGGGGAAGTGACCGTAGGGGAATTCGGCTGCGAACAGCGCACCGATTACACGATCATCGGCCACACGGCGAACCTCGGTGCGCGTATCTGCGGGGTGGCGAAAGCGGACGAGGTGCTGATCAGTCCGGAAACCTACGACCTGATCAAAGACTCGGTCGAGGCCTCGCCGGTCTCAGGGGTACACCTCAAAGGGATCGACGCTGCGTTGACGGTTTACTCGGTAAGCCGCGTGCTGGGCTAAACCTCTACCTGCGTTCCATCGCCGTCTGGTAGCTCTTACGCACGAAGCCCATAATCCGCCCGATGGCAGCCGGATCGGCGATGAACACTTTTGTCCAGCGGGTGATGACCCGTTCCCCGGCTTTGAATGGCTCGGTCTGGTTGTCTTGCGCCAACGTCTGGACGTCCTTGCGCCGCAACTGCGTGATGACCACCCCGTCTGTGACCAAAAAGGCGAACAGCCGTCCATCGGCGACGTAGGCCGGGCAGCCGAACATCCGCCGGGTCATCACTTGCGGCCAGAGCAGGACGATTTTCTCGAAGGCTTGCCGCAGCGCGCGCGCGTCATCCTCAACGTAATAGGGCATTGCTTACTCGACCTTCTCTAGCATATACCTGACCTCACCGTTGTCATAGCGCACCAGTGTGTGCGGCGCGTCGACGTCGTACCATGCGCTCAACGTTGTTTTCTCGCCGTCGAGGGCGAACGTGACGGTGACCTTCCATGTGACAAAGTTACCTGCCGGGGTCCACGTTGGCTCGCTGCCGGCTACGACGATGAAGGCATCCACGACGTCGACGTATCCCTGCCGGTTCACCAGCACAAGCGGCTGCGTGCTCCCATAGGCGATGTCGAAAGGCAGTGCCGAGAGCCGCCAGGGCCACTCGCCATCGAGGAACGCGCCGGGCGGCAGTGTTATCGTTTGGGGATTGTCGCCCCCTTCGACCTGCACTACGGCGCCATTCTCACCAGCGATGCAGGTGAGGGCGAGTTGTGTCGTCCCTGACGTTCGCATGCTGTCCATCGACCGCACCGACAAATCCGTTTTGCCCCAGATGGTGCGTTCGGTGTGCTCGTATGCGACGCCGGCGGCGCTGTACTCCGGCAGCGAGATTCCCGCGAAGCTCTCCGGCAGATCGATCGGCAGGTCGGTTTCGAAGGCATCCTGATGGACTTGGCACGTCAGCGTCACACTATCGGTCTGCGGCGTCAGATTGCAATCCGCCTCGCCCACCGTTTGGTTCAGTCCGGTCTGGATGACGTAGCGCCACCGTGCGGGAACGTCCCAGGCGGACGGCGACTCCAACGCCAATTCCGCCACCGCCAGCTTTTCGGGGAAGCGCCCAACGAGGACTTCGGCGTAGGCTGCAAATCCGTAGATGCCGGTTATCAAAACGACTGGCGCGATCCACGCCCACGCGCGCCAGCCCGTCAACCTGGGCAAAGCCGGCTCAACCGGCGGCTTGCTCCACCGCCAGATGAGCCACAGCAGGACTGCCGTCACCGGAACCATAAGAAAGCCCAGGCAGATCATGGCCATCATCAACCCACCCACCACCGGTATGGGGAAAAAGCTGCTGGCAATGAGGATAATCGTGGCAATGCTGTTGTACGCGGCGTGCAACACAATGCCGGGGAAGAGGCTATCGCTGCGCCAGGCCACGAATCCCAGGGCGAATGCTACCGGGACGAGCGCCATCGCGCCCTGGAAGCGCAGGTGATACAGCACGAAGATGATACCGCCGACGGCAATGCCGATCCACGGGCTGCGCTGCTCGTAGGCGCGTTGGACGTAGCCCCGGAAGATGATCTCTTCGCACAGTGGCGCGGCGATGACGGTGGCGACGAGCAGCAGCAGCGCCTCGAGGACGGTGCGCGGGAACATCGTCGGCTCTACCGGGGTCGTGTAGCCAAAGATGACCGTGGTGATCAAGTTGAACATCACGCCGAGCATCCACAGCCCCAGGGCCAGCGCCCCGCCCAGACCGACCAGCCGCCAGCCAGGCCAGCGCCAGCGCAGCGTCTCGTGGACCGAGCGCCATGGCATAGCGCGCTTTTCGAGTCGCAGGAAAAGCAACGCCCCCACTGCCAGCGCCACCTCGACAGCGATGCCCACGACGTAGTGTATGCCGACGTCCTGGAAGGCATAGCTGCTCCACACGATTGCAATCAGGCCGAGCAACAGGTAGAGGTTGGCGGCGAGCAGCGAGGGCGTCTCATGACGCTGTGGCGTGTCATCCATAGTTGTCATTATGCCTTACTTTACCACTCTACATCCATTATCACGAACAGAGAACAAATTCGTATACATTCATGAAGATTTGTGGTGGAATTCTTGAACTCATGATGCTCTTTCGACATAAAAGACCGGCGGCAGCGCGCGTTTGTGCGCTGCTGCGGCAATCATCCGCCGCACGCGCGCCACGACGGCTTCCGGCGCGGCGGGTGGGCGATCCTCTGCCATC
>JAKJAB010000416.1 GCA_022707725.1 Chloroflexota bacterium
GGCTGGAGCGTGGTGTACGGCGCGTCGACCGCCCACGTGATGAAGATCGGGCACGGTGCAGCGACGCGACATTCGCCGGCCGGCTGCGCGTCGTACAGTTGGATGACATGTGCAAAGTCGGCGGCGAGTTTAGGGGCAGTGGATGCCGTGCGCAGCGCTGCAACGTCGGCTTCGACGAGGCGTTTCACCAGCAGCGCCGGTTCGCCGATCGGGTCACTGAGGACGGTGGTGCGCCACTTTGCCGTGATGGTGTCCGGCCAGGAAGCCGGCGGCGTGAGCGAATTTGGCCACACGTAAACGGCATCGCCGGACGGCGGCAGCACAAGTGTCGCGCCGCCAGTGAGCCATTTGGCCTGAGCATATTGCTGTGCCAGCGCCGCCGCTGTTGGATGGCGGTAATGTTCGCTGGCGATGTAGACGGTGGTGTGTGACAGGTCTGTTGCGTCCAGTACCTTCGCTGCCAGCGTCATCTCGCCATCGGCAGCGTAGAACAGTTCCCTGGACGTGGCCCAGCAGCGATAGGCATGAGCGGTCGATGATCCGCCGAGTGTGAGAAGAAGCAAGAAGCAAGAGGCCAGAGGCAGGAAGGAAAAGCCGCGAGGCAGGAAACGGCGCTCGAGTGTATCGGCAAGTGTCACGACGCCATAGGCAGGTAGAATGGCGATGAAGGGGAACAGCCCAACCAGGCGCAGGTTGCTCGGCGTGATTTCGGAGGTCGCCAGCGCGCTGGGGAGCAGCATCGTCGCTAAAACGGCGATAATGAAGGTCCGTCCGGCGCGGTGCAGGGCGTCGCCTTGCCAGGAGAAGAGCAGGCGCGCCAGCCCGATCACGGCCAAGGCTGCCGAGAGCACGTCCAGCAGCGGTTTGCCGGGGATGTTGAAGCGGATGTAAGGATCGCCGGCGCCGGGCCAGACCGCTGCGCGCAGACAAAGCCACAATCCACGCAGCGCGTCCCGCCACGTCGGGGAGGCAACCTGGACGATGCGGGTGGTGAAGGCGTCGGGGTTGCGCAAAAAGTAGAGGCCCAACGGGGCAAAGACGATGACCGCCGCCAGCAACACCAGTCCCAACTGGGCGATGCGTTGCCTGGCCTTCTCCGGCGCGCGGAGCAGCAACCAACCCATGGCGAACGTCAACGGCAGTGGAAACAGACGCGCTGCCAGGTAGGTATAGCCGGTAAGGCCGAGGCCCACGCCGCTTGCGATGAGCCAGGCGCGTTTTCCATTGCGTAGGCCGCGCCAGAGGATGGCGACCGTCAGCGCCTGGAGCAGCGGTTGCGAGATGGCGCGGAACCCATAACGGCTCAGGAGCACGTGTGGGAAGGCTACCGCCACCCATCCTGCCGCCAGCAGCGATATCTCCCACGAGTGTTTCGCCGGGCCGAGCAGCGCGTGGGTGGCCGCGAAGGTTGCGGCGACGGTGACGATGCCGAGCATGGCGGCATTCAGTCGCAGGCCCCACGGCGCGCCGCCGGTCGCCCACACCCAGAACGCCCCGGAGTAGAAGAAAAGCACTTCCTTGCCGGTATAGGCGCGGATGAACACCGGGCGATAGTCGCCGGAGGCAATCTGCCGCGCCAGGATGACATTCGCCGCTTCGTCGTAGTGCAGGCCCACAGGCAGGTCGGGCAGCGCGCCCAGCCGCAGCCCCGCTGCCACCAGGAGCACGAGTGTCATCCCGAAAATGATGTAGCGTTTCATCAAGGGGTGATTATACTGTAGTGCTGAGACTTTTGTAGTCGCAGTTGGATAGTATAGTATAATTCAGTGGCGGCGGATGGTAGTCCGCCGGAAGCGACGGAGCACACAATGCGCATAGGCGCTAATTCAATCGAAGGACTTGCCGGACAATGATCCAACATCTCAAAGAACTATGGGCATATCGCGACCTGGTCTACAACCTCGTGGTGCGCGATCTCAAGGTACGGTACAAAAACTCGCTGCTGGGCATCTTCTGGTCGTGGCTGAACCCGCTGCTGATGATGTTGATCTTCACATTCGTGTTCGGCTACATGTGGCGCAACCGGGCCATCGACAATCCACACATCCTCTTCTTGAGCGCGCTGCTGCCGTGGAACTTCTTCACCGGTGCGGTGATGGGGGGGATTCCGAGCATCGTGGGGAACAGCCATTTGGTAAAGAAGGTCTACTTTCCCCGAGAGGCACTGCCCATCGCGGTGGTGTTTTCCAATCTGGCAAATTTTCTGATCTCGTTGCCGGTGCTGCTGATGATGATTGTGATCTCGGGTGTCCCGCTGACGGGGTGGCTGCTGTTCCTACCTATCCCCATTCTGATTCAGGTGACGTTTGCCCTGGGCATCGTGTTGTTCCTTTCAGCGCTGGAAGTCTTCTATCGGGATACACATATGGTGATGGATGTAGGCATACAAGCGTGGTTTTTCCTGACGCCGATCGTGTATACCTTCCGTGACCTGCCAGAGAAGTTCACGCTGCTGGGCATCACGTTCAATCCACAGGTGTGGCTCTTCCGGCTCAATCCGATGGCGTCGATCATCAACACCTACCAGGACATTCTGTACAACGGGACGCTTACGCGGTTGGATTTTTTGGCACGCACGGCGGTGACGGCGTTCATCATTCTGGTATTCGGCTATTGGTTTTTTGTGAAGTTCAGCCGCCGCTTCGGCGAGATGGCGTAACTATGGGAGGGAACGTCTATGCGAGACGCATTTGATCTATGGGAAATTCCCCGAGCTAAAGAAAAATACATGCTCGCCGGATGGCACCAATGGGCCGACGCCGGATCGATCTCATCGGGCCTGCCGCAGTATCTCATCGAAAAGCTGAGCGCGCAGCGTATCGGCGAATTGGATTCGGACGACTACTACCTGTTCCAGATTCCCGGCACGCACCACTTTTTACGACCGCAGATCAAGCTTGAAGAGGGTTACCGGCAGGCGATGTCCACGCGCAACAACGAGTTCTATTATTCGGGTGACGATGAGAAAGGGCTGGTGATCTTCCTGGGGGAAGAGCCGCACATGCGCGCCGAGCGATACGCTAACGCGTTCTTCGATGTGGTGCAAGCCCTGGGCGTCAAACGGGTGGTAGCCGTTGGCGGGGTGTACGGGGCGGTGCCGTATGACAAAGACCGCGAAGTGTCGTGTATCTACAGCATCAAAGAGCTGCAGGACGAATTGACGCGCTATGCCGTGCGCTTCTCCGACTACGAAGGCGGGGCGACGATCTGCGCGTATCTGGCAGACCAGGCCGAGCAACGCGGGATCGAACTTGTTGTCTTTTACGGCTTTGTGCCGGCCTACGATTTCTCGCAGATTTCCGAGACAGTGCACGGCTTTAGCATCGAGAATGACTTCAAGGCCTGGTACGACTTGCTCAAGCGGGTCAATCACATGTTCAACCTCACCCTGGATTTGACGGA
>JAKJAB010000417.1 GCA_022707725.1 Chloroflexota bacterium
CTTCACGGCCACGCTGCCCTGCCGGGGCACGGTCGTCAACGCCGACTATCGCGTGGTAGACAGCGACCAGGGCGTGATCAGCGCCGTGGGCGCGCCGGTCAGCGTGGACGTGCTCGCGCCCACGTTGGCAGCGGGGTTCGACCAGAGCGCCGTCACCGCCCTCGTCAGCGCGACGCTGCGTTTTACCGACACTTCCGCCACAAACGGGCCGGCCATCGCAGCCTGGGACTGGGATTTTGGTGACGGGCATGGGACCAGCGGCATCAACGCCACACACACCTACACCACGGACGGCGCCTTCACCGTGCGTCTCACCATCACCGATACGTGCGGGTACACGGCCACGACGACCAGCGTGGTCACGGTCGCCGCGCCGGCATTGGTCGCCCACTTCACACAAAGCGCAGTCCTGGCCGAAATCGGCGCAACTGTCTACTTCACCGATACCTCCACCACCAACCTGCCGCCCATCGTGGAGTGGACGTGGGACTTTGGCGACCATAGCCCGCGTGTCTTCACCCAAAACGCCAGCCACGCCTACGACGTCGAAGGCGCCTTCACCGTCACGCTGACCGTCACCGACACGCTCGGCTACAGCGATAGCTACCAATCTACCGTCCGGGTTGAGCCTGCTCTGTACAATATCTTCTTGCCGTTGGTCCTGCGGAACTTCTGACCCGTTTCGCCAGCCGTCCGGCAACAAACTGCCCGACACAGCAAGTGTCGGGCAGTTTTCTCTATGTGGGTTCAGTCTGCGACCGGCAGCCAAATCGTGAAGGTTGTCCCCTCTCCCAAAACCGAATCAACGGTAATCTGCCCACCGTGCGCGCGGGCGATCCCCTGCGCGATGCTCAGGCCCAGGCCCCAGCCAAGCACGTGTCCCGATTCGGCCAGCCGCCCGCGGAAGAACCGCTCGAAAATCCGCTCGCGCTCCTCATCGGTCAGGCCGGAGCCGGTATCGCGCACGGCGATGGTCAGCCAGACGCGTTGATCGCGGGACGTTGTCGCCGTTTCGACGACGATGCACCCACCGCGTGGGGTGTAGGCGATGGCGTTTTCGATGATCTCAGACAGCATCCTGACGATGCGGCCATGGTCACCGCGGACAGCAGGCAGTTCCGCAACCATCGGCGCGCAGGTCACCATCAATCCGGCAGCGGCGGCGCGACTCTCGTAACGCCGCACGCTATCGGTAATGAGCGGCACAAGGATAATTCGAGTCAGTGTCAATCCACCCTGCACACTGTCCAGAGCAGCCATTTCGAGGATATCATCACTGAGATGTGTCATGCTCGCAATCTGCATCGCCATCGTATCCAAAGCCACCCGATCTTCATCCCGCAATACGCCTCGTTGCACTTTGCGCAGGGTCAGATCGAGGATTGTCAGAGGCGTACGCAAGACATGCGAGATACCGGTTATGAACTGGCCACGCGCACGGGCCAATGCCTTGAATCGGCTGATGTCCTGGTGGCTAAAAACATAGCCGAGGACAGTTTCGGCAGCGTCCTTGATCGGAGAAACGACGACTGACGCATCGTAAGAACGGCCATCTTTACGCATGATCGTCAGTTCGCCTCGCCATTCGGTCTCTGTTTGGTGGGCGATGCGCATGCGCTGCATAGCGACTTCCGGCATTTGTCCTGGTAATGCCTCGTGGGGCGTCTTGCCTAGAAATTCGTCCGCCATATACCCGGTGAGCTGTTCGAACGCCGGATTGACGTACTGAATACACCAATGATCGTCCAATACCGCGATGGCATCCCCGGCGTTGCGTAGAATGGCCGCGCTTGTATCGCGTTCGGCGGCGATGTCGGCCGTGCGGGCGGCCACTTCGGCCTCCAAGCCACTGCGCAACTGCGCGTTTTCAAGAGCGATGGCAGCCACGTTCGCCAGAGGGGTCAATCGTTGGGCATCCGCCACGGTGAAGGCGTTCAAATCGGCGCTGTCGAAGTGAAGCGTACCTAGAACACGTTGCCGGTAACAAACCGGGATAAACAATCCCGATCGTATCCAAGAGGCTTCTTCGACGTAAATCCATTCAGGGTCGCAAGACGTATCAGTAACAATGCGCGGCTTTTGCGAACGAACGACTCCGGCCAGAATTGCGAAATTGTCCAGCGGCAGTCGCAAATCGCCCATAAAAGCCGTGTGTTCCCCGTATCCCTGCGAACGGACAGCGTGTAGGACGCCGTTCTCCAGACGGAAAATCGCCGCAGTTCCAAAAGTGATAATACGCCGCGCCTGATTCAGAATTTCATCCAGAACCATCTCATAATTCGTCTGTGAGGTCAGCGCAAGGGTCACTTCGGTGAGCATCTCGGCCAAAAGGCGCTGCTCGCGCTCCGCCGCCAGGAGATGCTCGCGCTCTTCCTCTACCTGTTGGCGGATGGCGACTTCGGCCTGCAACTGTTCATTCAGACGACGAAGCGTCTGCACATCCTCGAAACGAGCCATGACGGTTGTGATGGCGTTATCCAGATCGGACCGATTGGGCGGCTTGAGTAAGTACGCTCCTACTCCGGCATCGACAGCCTGAGCGACCATATCACGTCCGGCGTAAGCGGTGAGGATAATGACGGGCGTCGAACAAACTTGCTGGATTTTGCTGGCGGCGTCGATGCCGTTCATGCGCGTCAGGCCGATGTCCATCAACACCACGTCGGGACGCAAAGCCTGCGTCATCTCTACAGCTTGCGCGCCATCGTGCGCCACACCGGCAAGAGCGTAATCTAGCTCCTGCAGCATCCCCACCAGCATCTCGGCGACTAAAAGCTCATCCTCGACGACCAGAACGCGAATAGCACGATCTCTTGTCCGCCGCATAACCCCACCCTCCGCTAGCTCAATCCAAACCCAGACTGCATGTTACTATACTTTCGAGATATGGAAATCGTCCATACAAAAGCGCCCCCGACACAAAGTCGGGGGCGCTGCGCCAAAACCGGATTATTTCTCGCGCGGCTGGAAGTCCAAAGAGATCGAGTTGAGGCAGTAGCGCAGGCCGGTCGGCGCGGGACCGTCGTGGAAAACGTGGCCCAGATGCGCGCCGCAGCGGCTGCACGTCGCCTCAGTGCGCACCATGAATTGGCTGTAATCGTTCACCTCGGCCACACGCTCCGGGCCAATCGGCGCGTAGAAACTCGGCCAGCCGGTACCGGAATCGAACTTAGTCTGCGAATCGAACAACTCCTGCCCGCACGCGCCGCACCGGTAGACGCCGTCCTCTTTGTAGGCGTAATACTTGCCGGTGAACGCGCGCTCCGTGCCCTTCTTGCGCATCACGCGATACTGCTCCGGTGTCAAGATCCCTTGCCATTCCGCATCACTCTTCACGATCTTTTCAGTCATCATTCCTCCCAATTACAACAGAACAATCCGTTGAAATCCGT
>JAKJAB010000418.1:0-240 GCA_022707725.1 Chloroflexota bacterium
TATTCCTCCAAGATAAGTTCACCGTCCATCGGTGGGGCGCTGTCCATCAGTGGGTAGCCTAGCCCCTCGTGGGCGTAACGGGCACAAGTGTAACGGGCACAAGGCCCTAGGCTACGGCTACAAACAAAAATTCCATAGCCCAAGTATACGTATCCCTGATTTTTACGCAAACCACAAAACACCATCATGACAAAACGCCAAATTCAAGTATAATTTTGGATAGAGAAACAACCATGACGA
>JAKJAB010000418.1:359-3391 GCA_022707725.1 Chloroflexota bacterium
GTTTTCCTGTTTACCGATATCGAAGGCTCGACCGACAAGTGGTCGCGGTTTCCACGCGCGATGCAGGAGGCATTGGTGCGCCACAACGATCTCGTCGAGGCGGCGATTGTGCGGCGCGGTGGGAAGGTCGTCAAGAACACGGGCGACGGCTATTTCGCGGTCTTCGAGGGCGGCGAGCCGCTGGCCTGCGCCATCGAAATCCAATGGCTTTTGGCGCAGCAGAATTGGGGCGAGATCGGCGAGCTGCGGGCGCGCATGGCGTTGCACATCGGCGAAGCCCGGCAACGCGAGGGCGATTACTTCGGCCTGGAAGTCAGCCGCACGGCGCGATTGATGTCTTCAGGCTGGGGTGGACAAATCTTGCTCACCTGTGAGTTGGCGCGCGCGGCGACGCTCCCGCCCGACGCCGCGCTCTACGATCTGGGCAATCACCTGCTCAAAGACCTGAACGAACCGCAGCACATCTACCAACTGCTGCACCCCACCCTCCAACGCAATTTCCCAGCGCTGCGCACGCTCACGGCGCAGCCCCACAACTTGCCCCCACAGCCCACACCCTTCGTCGGGCGTGAAGAGGAATTGGCGCAGATCTCGACCCGGTTGGCGGACCCGGCCTGCCGGCTGCTCACGCTCGTTGGGCCAGGCGGCATCGGGAAGACGCGGCTGGCGCTGCAGGCCGCCGCCGAACAGGTCGAGGGGTTCGCCCAGGGCGCGTACTTCGTCTCGCTTGCGCCGCTGACGTCCGGCGAGCTGCTCATCTCGGCCATCGCCGACGCGCTGCACTTTTCCTTCTACCAGAACGAACCGCCGCAGCGTCAACTGTTTACCTACCTGCGAGAAAAGCAACTGCTCCTCATCCTCGACAACTTCGAACACATGATGGACGGCGCGTCGCTGGTCGCCGAGCTGCTGGCGCACGCGCCCGGCGTCAAAATACTGGTGACGTCGCGGGAACGCCTCAACGTACAAAACGAATGGCTTTTCACCGTCGAAGGGATGCAGTTCCCCGCCAGGGCGTCCGATCCCGACATAGAAGTGTATCCGGCGGTGCAACTGTTCCTGCAAAACGCCCAACGCACAGCGCCGATGTTCGCGTTCGATTCGGACACACGCGCCTGCATCGCGCGCATCTGCGCGCGGGTGCATGGGATGCCGTTGGCCATTGAGTTGGCGGCTTCGTGGCTGCGGATGCTCACATGTCAGGAGATCGTCGTCGAGCTGGAAAACAGCCTGGACCTGCTCAGCAGCCAGATGCGCGACCGGCCGGAGCGCCATCGCAGTCTGCGAGCCGTCTTCGAGTACTCCTGGCAGTTGCTCACCGCCGAGGAGAAGACTGCGCTGCAAATCCTGTCCGTCTTCCAGGGGAATTTCCGGCGCGAGGCGGCGTTCGCCGTGCTGCGCGCACCGGATGCGCCCACCAGTGCGCTCGAAGCGCTGGCGCTGTTGACAGCGTTGGTGGACAAATCCATGCTGCAGCGGCGCGCTAACGGTGCGTACACCATGCAAGCCCTACTGCACCAATACGCTCTCGAAAAGCTGCACACCGACCCGATACTCGAAGCGCAGGTCCGGCAGCGTCATTGCGTCTACTACGCCGATTTCGTGCAGCGGCAGCACGCAGATTTGGAAGGCGCGCAGCAAACCGCCGCCCTGGGCGCCATCGCCGAAGTGCTCGACGACGTGCGCGCGGCCTGGCAATGGGCGACACAAAACAAGTGTGCGGCGTGTCTGGAACAGGCGATGCACAGTCTGACGTTCTTCTTCACGTTGCGTGGTCGCCATCTGGAAGGACTATCGCTTTTCGAAGAAGCGCTCGTCGCTCTGGAGCCGCTATCCACGCCTGAAGCGACATCCACGCGGGGCTGGCTGCTGGCGCGCGCCGCAAATCTGGCCGCCAGCAGCAACGAGTTAGAACAAGCCCAAGCTCTGGCAGAACGCGCATTGGCGCTCAACCAGAAACTAGGGATTGCCGCGGCTGTCGCCGCAACGCACGCGCAACTGGGCCGGGTGGCCTGGCTGCGCGGCGAGTACGCTCTGGCGGAAGAACATTATCGCCAGGCTCTCGAATTCCAAACAACGGCGGGTCATCTCAACGGGCAGGCGCGAGCACTCGACCACCTGGGGACCAACGCCTGGGCGTTAGGGCATTACACCGAGGCGCAGGACTATTTCGAGCGCAGTCTGGCTTTGTTCCGCCAGACCGGCAACCTGCACAGCATCGCCCTGGTATTCGATCATCTCGGCGTTGTGGCGCGGGATACGGGCAAGGTAGATACCGCGCAGGCGTGTTTCCGGCAAAGCTACGAAATCTTCAAAACCCTGGGCGCGCAGATGAACCTGGCCTTCGCCGCCAATCACCTGGCCGGCGTGCTCGGCAATCTGGCCGAAGCCGAACCGTACTTCGCGCAGTGCATCGCCATCGGCAAAGAATACGGCGATCAGCGCATCGTGGGCTACACCCTAAACGACTGGGGATCATTACTCGTGCAAGCCGATGACACTACGCGCGCTCGACCGATGTTCGAAGAAAGCCTGGCGATTTTCGAAACGCTGGGGGAGCAATTTGGTGTGACGTTGGGACACATCAACCTGGGTAATCTCATGATCGAGAACGGCCAGCCCGAAGCGGCGCGGCAACACCTTTACAGCGCCGTGAAAACCGCCCTCGCTATCCAGAATATGCGTCTGGCCGCCATGGCGTTCAACGGTTGGGCGGGATACCTGCTCGCCACAGCTCAACACGCAGCGGCAGCAAAAGTGCTCGGATTCGCGCAAACCCTACCCTCCGACGAGGCTGAGGCCGCCAGCAACACATCTGAGCTGCTGGCCGAAGTGCAAGCGCAGCTTCCCGCCGCCGACTTCGAGGCCGCAGTGGCGTGGGGACAAGGCGCGGAACTGACGGATGTGCTGCGCGAGTGTGTAGAGAACGTAGAAAATCGCTAACTATTCAGCCTCGAGGTGGGACGCACTTAGCTGAACCCAAAACGGCAATTTTTGCGCTTCCTACTGTCATTGCCGGCGTAAAAGTGCGC
>JAKJAB010000419.1 GCA_022707725.1 Chloroflexota bacterium
ACTATCACGCCGGAATGGAAAACCGCGCTGAAGTGCAGGACGATTTCATGGCCGGGCGCGTGGACATCGTCGTGGCGACGGTGGCGTTTGGTATGGGGATCGACAAGCCCGACATTCGCTTCATCGTGCATTTCGTCCCGCCGAACTCGCTGGAAGCCTACTACCAGGAGGCCGGGCGCGCCGGACGCGACGGCCTGCCCGCCGAGTGCCTGCTGATGTATACGACGTCGGATCGCGGCACGCTCACCCGCCGCGCGAACCAGGATGTGCTGCCGGTGGAATTCTTGCGGGGCGTCTACGCCGCCGTCAGACACCGTCTGAACGGCCAAACCGCCGGTCCAGTGGCAGGGGCGGATTTGGAACGCGACCTCGCCGCCGACGAAACGCGCGTGCGTGTGGCGTTGAGCCTGTTGGAGCAAGCCGGGATGCTGCGCCGTGGGGCCGATTTGCCGCGCAGCGTGTCGGTCCAGTTGACCCGCGCCCCGCAAACCGGCGTCCCGGAAGACTTCGTCGCGTTTTGCCAGGCGGCGCGCAAGCCGGGGCAATCGCTCCAACTTGACCTGAGCGCCGTGGCTCGCGACCTGTCGCTCGCGCCCGACGAGCTGGAGCCGCGCCTGCTCGCCTGGGCCGACGCCGGCTGGCTGACGTATCTCCCCGCCGGACGTGACCTCTGCCTGACGCTGCTCCCGCCCCCTGCCGATGCTGCCGAGCGGGTCGCCGCGTTGCTCGAACGCTACGCCACGATCCAGGCGCAGCGCGTGGACGAAATCTCCGCCTACGCGCAGACCGGGCGCTGCCGTCACGGGTATCTCAACGCCTACCTCGGCGGGCGGACGATTGAGCGTTGCGCGGCCTGCGACAACTGCGTCGGCGATGCGCCCGTCGTCGAATCCGCACTGCCCGACGAACGCGAACAGGCGCGCACTGTCTTGCGCGCGCTGGCCGAAAGCCGGGGGTGGGGGAAGGCGACGCTCATCCGCCTGCTGCGCGGCGACGCCAAGACGCCGGACTACGCGCGGGGCCGGTCGGGCTATGGCGCGCTCGCCTTCCGCTCTGAAACCGCGCTCGCGGCCTTCATCGACCGGCTGGACGCGGGCGGTTTCCTGCAAGGCCGAACCCTCGACCACGGCGGCGTCGTGTTGGAGATCACGCCGGCCGGACGCAAAGCCTTGCAAGACCCGGCGACGTTGGATGAAGTGTTGTCGCCGCCCGCGCCGAGGGTCAGCGTGCAGCCCACGCTCACCGGCGAGGTTATTGCCGCGCCAGAACCGGACGCCGCGCTGCTCAAGACGCTGATCGCGTGGCGGTTGGCGCTGGCGAAAGAGAAGAGAGTCCCGCCCTACGTCATCTTCAACAACCAGACGCTCGAAGAAATCGCGCGCCACAAGCCGACAACGCCGGAGGCTCTGGAGAAAATCAAGGGCATCGGTCCGGCCAAAATGACGCACTACGGCGAAACTGTAGTAGAATTGGTTAAAGCGCATGATGAAAAAGATCCCCTCAACGGATTCAACGGAAGTTAACGGATATTTCTTCCGTTGAATCCGTTCAATCCGTTGAGGCTATTTGTAGGGGGAGAATAACATGAAAAAAGTAGCCCTGATTACCGGCGCGGGCCGCGGCATTGGACTGGGGATTGCGCTAGCGCTGGCGTCCGACCCGATTGCGCCATGCGATATTGTGGTGATGGACATCCACCCGGACGAAGTCGTCATCCCGGCGCTCGGTGAGTTGCGCGAGCAGGGCGCGGAGGTCCTCTACTGCCGCGCCGACGTCACCGACCGTGAGGCCCGCCAGCGCGCGCTCGACGAAATCAAGGCGCGTTTTGGACGGCTCAACGTGCTGGTGAACAACGCCGGCGTCGCCCCGCGCGTGCGCGCCGACATCCTCGAAGCCACCGAGGAGAGCTTCGATTGGGTGATGAATATCAATCTCAAGGGGCCGTACTTCCTCACGCAGGCCGTCGCCAACTGGATGATCGCGCAGCGTAACGCTGATCCCGCGTTCGAGGGCTGCATCGTCAACGTCTCATCTGTCTCCGCGACCGTGGCCTCGCCGAGTCGCGGCGAATATTGCATCTCGAAGGCCGGCGTCAGCATGGCGACGATGCTCTGGGCGGCGCGCCTGGGCGAGTTCGAGATTCCCGTCTACGAAGTGCGGCCCGGCGTTATCAAGACCGATATGACGGCGACGGTGCAGGCCAAATACGACAAGCTCATTGCTGAAGGACTGATGGTGCAGGCGCGCTGGGGCTATCCCGACGACATCGGCAAAGCTGTGGCCGCCCTCGCGCGCGGCGACTTCGCGTATTCGACCGGGCAGGTCATCATGGTCGATGGCGGGATGACGTTGCAGCGGTTGTAAAATCGGGCCGACGAGACAACCAAAACTAGATTACGGACAGTTTTCCGTTGAATCCGTTCGATCCGTTGAGACATTATCGAGGGGGCGCTATGCAAAAATCAACCTATGCCCTGGAACCCGGCGGGCCAAAGCGATTGGAAATCACCTGGAACGTGATGTGGAAGGATTTCACGGTCAAGGTGGACGATCGGATTGTGGGCAGGGCGTCGGGACCGAAAGAACTCCGGGAAGGCAAGCAGTTCCGGCTGAAGGACGGGTCTTCCTTGAGCGTCAGACTGCGGAACAAACTATCCGGCGTAGAACTGGAAATTCTGCGCGACGGGCAGCCGCTTCCCGGCACATCTGCCGATCCGGCGACCCGGCTGAAAAACGCCTACGAGATCGTGTTTTTCATCTCAGCCCTGAACACCGTCTTGGGTATGGCGTCTGTCTTGTTTCCGGCCCCGTTCTGGCAGACGGTTGGCGTCGGCGTCCCTTCGATTGCCTTCGGCCTGGCTTTTCTGATCCTGGGGTTGTTGGTGAAGCGGAAATCGCAGATCGCGTTGTGGCTCGCTATCGCCGTTTTTGCCCTGGATGGCATCCTGGGCTTTGTCTTCATGACGATGGAAGGCGTCACGCCCAGCCCTGGCGGGTTGCTGGCGCGCATCTTGTTGGCGATCCCGATGATTCAGGGGATTCCGGCTATCCGCGCTCTGCAATGGCGCGCAAAAGATTGATCTGTACTTTCGTTAGAGTGATCGTAAAAATTTGACTTCAATGAGGAGGATAAAATGCCAAAGATGATGTATGCCTTGGAACCTGACGGACCGAAATGCCTGGAGATTTCTTGGAAGATGATGTGGAAAGATCTCACGATCCGGCTTGATGATCAAGTCATTGGCGTCATATCGAATCAAAAGCAACTTAGTGCCGGGCAACAGTTTGCTTTGCCGGATGGGTCTGTCTTAAGCGTCAAGCTTGTGCAGAAATTTTCCGGTACCGAACTGCAAGTATTGCGCCATGGGCAGCCGCTTCCAGGTTCGGCAT
>JAKJAB010000041.1:0-15795 GCA_022707725.1 Chloroflexota bacterium
CGGCCACCTCGTAGAAGAAGGGCGTGCCGGGGTAGGGCGCGGCGATGTGGAACAGGGCGATGTCAAGCGGCAATTCCTTCGCGTAGTCAATGGTCTCGCGGATGGTCTCCTCGGTTTCGCCCGGGAGGCCGATGATGAAGTAGCCCCAGTTCATAATGCCGGCTTCTTTGGCCCAGCCCAGCGCTTTCTCCACTTTTTCCAGGGTGATGCCCTTGTTCATCCGTTTGAGCATCTCCGGCTCGCCGGACTCGATCCCCCAGGAGATCATCCAGCACCCGGCGCGCCGCATCTGTTGCAGCAGCTCCAGATCGACGAAGTCCACCCGGCTGTTGCACGTCCAGCGGACCGGCAATTTCCGTTCGAGGATGCCGGCGCAAATGCCCATCACGTGTTCGCGGTTGACGGTGAACAGGTCGGCGTACATGTGAATTTTGCGCACGCCCAGGTTTACCAGCATTTCAACCTCGTCAACCACGTTCTCCGGCGCGCGAAAGCGCACCGACGCGCCGTAGGAGACGTTCTTGATGCAGAAACGGCACGCAGCTGGGCAGCCCCGGCTGGGGACGACGAAGTCATACGGCCCGCCCACCAGCGGCGCGCGGTATGCCTTGAGGGGCAGCAGGTCGTGGCGCGGCAGCGGGAGATCGTCGAGGTTGGCGATGTAGGGGCGCGGCGGGTTGATGACGATCTCGGATGCGTTGCGCCAGACGAGGCCCTTGATGCCGGCGAAAGGCGCGCCGCCCTCCGCGAAATGCGCGTCGCGCCAGAGGGGGCGCCAGTCGGGGTCGTGTGTGGTGAACAGTCGCTTCAAGCGCGCCGCGGAATCCGGCTCGACGGCCGGCCACCAGGCAGCGCCGTCCCCGCCAACGTCGCTTTGCGCGGTCGCGCCGTTCCGCATCCGCTCGGACACGTCGATCAGTTCGCGCAGGGTCAGTTCCGGCTCGCCGAGCAACACGTAATCCAGGGCCGGGTAAGCCTTCATCGTCGAGGCTGGCATCGGCGTGACGTGGGTGCCGAAGGCCAGCGTGACTGCGCCGCGCGCTTTTGCCAGGAAAGCGCCATACATGTCGTTTTGCAACGTGGGCGCGGTCACCTGGGTGACGTAGTAGCGCGGGCGTTTTGCGTCCAGCAGCCGCTCGAATTCGGCCCACGACATCCGTTCAGGCATCGCATCGACTACTTCGACGCGGAAATCAGGAAAGAGCGCCGCCATCTGCGCCAGATCCACCTGCGGCCAGATCATCCCCTCGCGCGAGCGCCGTCCTACCCGGTGTTGGCTGCGAATCCATATCCCGCCATCGGGCGCGGGCGGATTGACGAGCAGGATATCCACGGCACTAGACGGACGTCTAGCGAGTTCCTCGTAGAGGAGCGCGTCGGTATTCGGGAAATTGGGTGCTACGATTCTTTGTTGAACCACGGACTCACACCTTGTATTTGCATTGTTGGCGTTGTGATGCCCACAAGTTTAGCCGATATAATCGCGGTCCATATCGGCGCCGATGAGGATTTCGCGTTGGCTTAACTCATCCAGCACGCGCATAATCACCCAGAAGATCACCAATTGCACACCCATAAGCACCAGCATCGCGCCCGCCGTCAGATAGAGCCACAGACGCGTGATGTCCCAGCCACTCAGGCCCAAAATCAAGCTAAGGATACCTATCACGAAACCACCCAATATCGCAACCAGCCCCATCCAGCCAAAAGAACGATCCAGAGGCGGATCGAAGATGGGCTTGCCAAATAGCCCTTTCTGCACCACATCCTTGTTGAACAAGGCGACCAGGTAATTGAAGGTTGCGCCGAGGGCGAATAAACTGAAGCCCACCAGACCGAAAATCATTGCAGCGAAAACCCCGGTCACCCCCCAGGGTCCAAGTTGGTTCACGCCGCTCAACCGCAGAATGACCAATCCCAAGGCGATGAGTACTCCGACACCAAACAACCCGAAGCCCACGCCGCCGAGCGGTCGGGCAGGGTTATACGTCAGCGCCGTCCAGATGATGGTTTGCAGGAATCGCATACCATCGCGCACCACGCTGAGCTTGGAACGGCCGGCGCGCTCCTCGTAAGGCATCGGGATTTCGGCAAACTTCAACCCTTCGTGCACCGCGCGGGTGCTCATCACCGGCGTGAAGTTCAACCCATCCGGCAGCGGATAAAGTCGGAGCAACGTCTCACGTTTGAAAACGCGCATCCCGCTGGCTGGATCGACAACGGGGCTGCCGCTGAGCGCCGTGACGAGATTGGCCCAGATGAAATTACCCACCTTGCGCACGAACGGCATACCGCTCGACGCGCCGGAGCGCCGCGAACCGACAACCACGTCAGCGCCGTTGATAATCGCCTGGCAGAGATCGGGGAATGATTCCGGTGGATAGGTGCCATCGGCGTCGAGAAAGCCCAGCAGATCGCCGCGCGCCGCGCAGAAGCCCGTTTTGAGCGCCGCGCCGTAACCGCGATTCGGGCTGTGTTGAAGTAAACGCACGTTCGGATAGCCACGCACGATTTCGGCTGTGCGATCTTTGGAGCCATCGTCGACGACCAACAGTTCCAGGGCCAGCCCGATCTGTGCCAGCGCCGGTTCCACCGCCAGCACACGCTCTACAATGTCCGCGATGCCGTCTTCCTCGTTGTAGGCAGGTATGACGACCGAAAGCATCTGCGGAACGCCTGCTTGTTCCAACAGACAGGCTTCGTCGGAGTCTAAGCCTTTTAACACGGTTTCCTGTACTGCTACCATTGCGCCTCACTTTCCCGTTTACACGGCTGTCTTACACATAAACTCTTATTCCGTTCCACGCTCCGCCCTTCCGACAAGCTATACTGGTCAGAAAGAACATCGGTATTCAATTTCAGGGGGCTGCGAAACTCATTGGCAGGCCCCTGCTAACCTCAGGATACACCCAAACGACGAAAAAAAAGTTAGCGTTACATCGCAACTATGTGGCAACTTTGTAAGCGACCACTTGGACGCTGTCCCTATTGAATCAATGCCTCAATTCACAGACGGATAAACCGGGCCGCGTCGCGCGTCTGTCGAACCGTCGACCTCTCGTAAAACCCGGGCCGGCACGCCGCCGACGACAGTATGAGGAGCGACGTCCCTGGTCACTACGGCGCCGGCTGCAATGACCGCGCCCTGCTCTATCCGTACCCCGTCCGTGATCACCGCCCCAGAGCCAATCCACACATCATCTTCGATCACAATCCCTTCCGCTGTGATGCCCTGTTCCACAAAAGGCCGCTGTGGATCGTCGAAAACGTGATTGACCGCAATGATCTGCACCATGGGCGAAGTATACACCCGATCCCCGATAGTGACACCGCCCTGCCCTCGAATCACGGTATACTCGCCGATGAGGCTGTCCCGTCCGATGTGGATACCGGCGTGCGGCAAATCGCGGAAGTTGTAGACGTGGAGCACGGCTCCGTGCATGACCAACGTGCCTGCGCCGATCGTCACCCCTCCAGGGCAAGCGTGGATGTACACCCCTTGATCGAGATATGCGCCGCGGCCCAACCGCAGGTGGTTCGCACAACCTCACGCCAGGCTCGATAGCCGCCAATCCCTCCATCTTCAACATCAAGCGATAGACGATAGTACGCAATCCCATACCCAGAGGCGTAGGTATCCAGGCAAAGAGAAACTGCAGGAGTTGTTCGAGCAGGTAACGCAAAGGCGTGTCAGCCTGACGACGCAAGTAAAGGCCTAGACCGGCCGTAGGGTGATGTTGATTTGGATTCATTGGACTCAACGCGCAGATTCCCCCTTTATGTACCGCGCTTCCCCCTCCCGACAAGCGCCACTCGTCAGAAGGCATCATCGTTGTTTATTCCAGAATCTATAATATTATAACCAAAATGGTTAGAGTTTGCAAGGCGTTTAATTTTCCAACCTTTGCCAAGACCAGGCGCATAGATTCGTGCTTCAGTGTGAGGTGGCCATGACTCTCACAAAAACTGTGCTAAAATGAGACTTATCACCTGTCAATCCAGGTTTTATCATGGAACAAAAAACACAAGACCAGATACACCTGCTGCTTATTATGCCTTCAAAGGATGATGAAGCCGCGATGATTCGTGCGGCACTCGCACAACATCCCGCGATCTCTGTGTTCCCTTGCCAGACGACCGAGATGCTGGCGGATATCCTGACACAACACCCGATGGATGCTGTCTGCCTGATGGCGAATGGGATCGATAACGACAAAGACAGCATCAACGCACAGATCGCCCAACTCAGGGTACTGGATCAGCAACTCCCCATCATCGTGTTGGCGTCTCCAGCAACACGCGCCCTCACCGCCAGTCTAATGACAGATAAGTGGATCACGGTACTCTCTGAAAATGACGTGCCCTTGCCATGTTTCCCCGCGCTGCTGCGCAAGTTGATCGACTACGAACACGTACAGCGATCGGAGACGGATTTTTACCTGAAAGACGTCCATATTCTGATCCAGGCATTGATCTCAGCCAATACGCAACGTACCCCACACAACGTCCTAGCAGCCACGTGCCGGCAAATCCGCGAGGCGCTTGACGTGTCCCTGGTCATCGCCGGCCTGATTGCGGGCGATCAACTGGTCATTGTGGGCGAAGACCGCGAGCCGGATTACCCTTCCGCTATCGACGATGTGGTCTATCTGCCCCAGACACCGTTCTTGCAATACGCGCTAACGACGCAGCGTACCCTCGTCTTCAGCGATGTACAAACCGACATTCCGCGTTTAGCCGATTACTTGCATCGCGCCAAAGTGCGTGGGCTGCTGATTACGCCCCTGGTCGCCCACGACAAAGTCATCGGTATGGTCAGTATAGAGCACGACGAACCACGCACTTTTACCCGGCGGGAGATCGAACTTGTCAAGCTTATCGTGACGGCGGCCGCACCTGTTCTGGAAAATGCACAACTTCTCCAGGAAACCCAGGCTGCCCAGCAACGCGCCGAAACAGCCCTGGCTTATTTACAGCGCCTGGACGTGCTCAAGACACAGTTTATCCAGAATGTCTCCCACGAGCTGCGCACCCCACTCGCCATCGTGCGTGGCTATATCGACCTCACCCTCGATAGTGCGTTAGGCGATGAGATGGAGCCGGTACTCAAACAGTCTTTCCAGAATATTCGGACGCACATCCACCGCCTGAATGCCCTGGTCGAGGCCGTGACCCTGTTGGAAGACGCCGAGACGCAACAGCTCTCGATGCTTCCGCAGTCTGCCCTGCCCATCGTGCGGACAGCGCTGCAAGCCATCAGGGAACATGCAGCGCAACAACAAGTGCAAATTATCGCCGATTTGCCGCAGGCACTCCCCACCGTCAATATAGACGCTCACTACTTCACCCGGGCCCTTAACCAGGTCCTCGACAACGCCATCAAATTCAACAACAAACCGGGCCATATGTGGGTTACAGCGTGGGCAGAAGGAGACGAAATAGGATTGCAAATCAAGGACGAAGGTATCGGCATTGCTAAGACTGAGCTTCCGCACATCTTCGAGCGCTTTTACCAGATCGATGGCACGACCAGCCGCAAGTATGGAGGTTTGGGACTGGGGTTGGCTATCGCCAAAGAAGTCGTTGCCGCCCACCATGGTCGCATATGGGCCGAGAGCCAAGGCACGGGATGCGGAACGACGGTGACCATAACGTTGCCCATCTACAAGCCAGAGGTACAACAATGATCTCTCCTTCACAGCGCGACACACACGACTTACTCACCCTCTTGCTGCTCCTGCTGCTGATGGCAGCTTGTAGCAGCCCTACCTCATCACCGTCACCCTCAGCAATAACAACAACCCCATCAGCGACCTCAGCCTTTACAGACGATTTCGAGCCACCCAATCCAGCCTGGGCGCGCTTCGAGACGGCGGAAAGTGCCGTTTACACACAGGCCGGCGAGCTTTTCCTGGAAGATCGTGGCAAAGGCGTCGCCGTGTTCGCGCCCCTGGCGAGCAAAACCTACACCGACACCATGGTGACAGTGCAGGTGCGACACGTCCAGGGCACGGTAAACAACTGGATGGGCGTCATCTGTCGCCAACAAGACGAAAACAACTATTACCTGCTGGCGATCAGCGCCGACGGTTTCTATCTGATCTTGCGGGTCGAAGATGGCATACCGACACCGTTGGCCGGCCCAGAGATCAGCGATAGCATCCGTACCGGTAAGGCACGGAACGATCTGGGAGTCCGCTGCGTGGGTGATGCGCTGTCACTGTGGGTCAACAACGAAAGGGTATCCACCTACCTCGATAACACCCTGGACAAAGCGGGTGGTGTAGCCCTCTTCTCAGACGCGGTCGAGCGCGGTGAGACGTCCGTATCGGCGTTTGACAACTTCACACTCACACAACCGTAAAGAGATTCAGGGATCGAAGATTTGGGGGATTAAGCAATTGGAGATGGACCAAATGACAGCCGGCTGGAAGCGGTATGCACAGGTGGGATTGCTGGCGGCGTGGGGAATCGCGCTTGTCGGCTATTTCGGGCCGTGGGTGGGACGGCGGGCGGCGGCGCTCGCCTGGAACGCTTACGACCTCTTTGACCTGCTGCGATTGCTGCCGGAGATCGAAACCGGTGCGCTGTCGGTGAATTTGCAAGCCTTGCGACTGCCGCTGGTGGGGCTGGCGGTATTGCTGCCTGTGTTGCTGGCCGATGCATCCATTCTGTGGCGCATTGGCAGCGCACTCGTCGGTGCAGGTCTGGCCCTGGCGACGCTCCCGCCCTACCCCGAAATCGTGAGCGCGTGGCACACACCGGGCTGGCGCGTCCCATTTTGGTGGGGCGTCGGCGCGATGCTGGCGGCGGGCATAGCGATATGGATCGCGCCACGTTTGGGACGTTATCGGTCCTGGCTGCTGCTGGCGTGGCTGTCCATCACCACATTGCCCGCCGCGGCGACGTTCGCCCGATTGCTGCCCGCGCTACGGACGCTCCACGCTGCGCCACTTGTCCCTGGTTGGGGGTTCTGGGTCTGTATGGGCGGTCTGGGCTGCGTCGCTATGCTCCTGTGGATACAGGGTCTCGCCACACCGCTCAGACTATCCGACAAAAGACCATCGAACTAAAGGCTATCGGACTGCCCGGCTATGCTGAAAGAAGGTATGCTATGCAACCAAAAGCGAATGAGGACATATCGATTGCGCACATTCAGGCTGTCAAAGTGCGCTACGAAGCTGACTTGCTGAAAAAGGCCAACGTCGTCGGAGTAGGCATTGGGCTGCGGATGCGGCAGGGCCGGCCGGTTGGCGGTCCGGCACTGATCGTCAATGTAACCCACAAAGTCCCTCTCGAGCAACTGCATCCCACAGATCGCATCCCTGATATGCTCGATGGTGTGCGTGTGTGGGTGGAGGCCATCGGCGAGGTAAAGGCGCAGCGGTAAGAGACGGAGTAGGAAGTAGGGAGGACAGACCTGCTCCTTGCTCCTTACTCCTTACTCCACCATAAACAAGGAGGAACGATGAATAACCACATTATGGCGCAAGCGCGCGAGATTTACCGGCAAGTGCTGCCCGATCTGTTCAAACGGCAGAACGTGGTGGCCTGTGGATTGGGCTACAAAAACTTCGAGGGACAACCCACCAGCGAACTCAGCCTTATCGTCTCCGTGACCCAGAAACTCCCCCTCGAACAACTCATGCCACAGGATGTGATTCCCAAATCGTTGGAAGGTATGTTGACCGATGTGGTGGAAACCGGACGCATCCGCGCGCAGATTCCTGAAAATCCCAAAGGGCGCTTTCGACCGGCGCAGCCCGGCATCTCCGTCGGCCACCGCGACATCACGGCAGGCACGTTCGGCCTGCTCGCGCAACGCGATGGCGCGCCCCTCATCCTGAGCAACAACCACGTCCTGGCCGACTCCAACGCCGGACGGATTGGCGACCCGATCTACCAGCCCGGTCCGGCCGATGGCGGGACGGCAATCGACCGCATCGCTACCCTCAGCGAGTTTGCACCATTGGACTTCGGCGACAACCCCTCCCAGTGCCGGATCGCGGACAGCGTTGCCGCGTTACTCAACTTCGTCGCCCGCGTGACCGGCTCAAGCCACCGGCTGCAATCCGTGCAGCAAACGTCGGGCGTCAACACGATGGATGCGGCACTGGCGCAGCCCGACACGCCCGATCTCGTCATCCCGGCAATCCTGGGGCTGGGGCTGCCCACCGGGGTGAACGCGCCAGCTTTGGGGATGCAGGTGCAAAAAATGGGACGGACCACCGGACTGACAACCGGCTACATCACCCAGATCGACGTGACGGTGAGTGTAGACTATGCCGGGCGCACCGCGATGTTCGCCGATCAAATCATCACCAACAGCATGAGTAGTCCCGGCGATTCCGGCTCCGGCATCCTGGATATGGATCGCCGCGCCGTGGGGCTTCTTTTCGCCGGCTCTACCAGTGTGACCATCTTCACACCGATTCAGCGCATCCTGGATCGTTTCGGTGTACAGCTCGTCCAATAAGCCAAGAACGCAATCAAACAGGGGGCAACGCTGAAAAGTCCATTGCCCCTGTTTGATTGAATCTGCTCTCTTTACCCTAAAGCAACGTCCAAAACCATCATCACCGTGAAACCCAACATCACGCCGAAGGTGGCGAGATGCGTGTTGCCGCCGCTCTGCGCTTCGGGGATGAGGTCTTCGGCGACGACGAAGATCATCGCGCCGGCCGCAAAGGCTAGCGTGTAGGGCAGAAGGGGACGCGCGATCAAGACCGCCGCAGCGCCAAGCACGCCCGCGAGCGGCTCCACAACCCCTGAAAGCTGCCCGTACCAAAAACTCTTGAACGGCGTATAGCCCTCGCGGCGCAGCGGCATAGAGACCGCCATACCTTCGGGGAAATTCTGGATGCCGATGCCCAACGCCAACGCCACCGCGCCCGCGACGGTAGCGGACGGGAACCCCGCCGCAGCCGCACCGAACGCTACCCCCACCGCCAAACCCTCTGGGAAATTGTGCAGCGTGATCGCCAACACCAGCAACGTGATGCGCTGCCACACCGTCTTGACCCCCTCGGGATGCTCCTCGTCGCAACGGTGCATGTGCGGCAGAACCAGGTCTACGCCGCGCAGAAAAACCCCGCCAAGCACAAAACCAATCGTCGCCGGCAACCACATCGGAAGCGAACCGCCCTCGGCCATTTCGATGGCCGGGGCCAACAGCGACCAGTAGCTTGCCGCAATCATCACACCGGCGGCAAAGCCGAGCATGCTGTCCAGCACCTTGCGGTTGATCTCTCTAGCCAGGAAAACCGCCGCCGCCCCCGCTGATGTCATAAACCACGTAAAAAGCGTCGCGAGCAAGGCTTGAATTACAGGGTTCAGATTTGTCAGAAAAGTGACCATAGCCAGACCTAATATTCCTCCTCGAGCGCCACACTTTCGTCGATCTCAGTGTGAGCGCCGAATTCCAACGGGACGTCCTTCATATCTGCCAGTTTTTTGCGAATCAAGTCCTCAATCGTGTTGGCAAATTCGGGGTTTTCCTTGAGGTAGGCTTTCGCGTTCTCACGGCCCTGCGCAAAGCGTTCGCCGTCGTAGTAGTAGAACGAACCGCGCTTGTCGATGACGTCCAGTTCGAGGCCCACATCCATCAAATCGCCCTCGCGGCTGATGCCCTCGCCGAACATAATGTCGAATTCGGCCACGCGGAAGGGGGGGGCGACTTTGTTCTTCGTCACCCGCACGCGGGTGCGATGCCCGGTCACTTCTCCCTGCGTCTTGATCGCCGTCACACGCCGCACGTCCAGCCGCACCGAGGCGTAGAATTTGAGCGCGCGCCCGCCGCTGGTGGTCTCCGGTGAACCGAACATCACGCCGATCTTCTCGCGCAGTTGGTTGGTGAAGATCATGATGGTGTTGCTCTGCTTGATCGCGCCGGAGAGCTTGCGGAGCGCCTGGCTCATCAAGCGCGCTTGCAGGCCGGGATGCGAATCGCCCATCTCACCCTCGATTTCCGCGCGCGGAACGAGCGCCGCCACCGAGTCGATCACGACGACGTCCACCGCCCCGCTGCGGACCAGCGTCTCGGCGATTTCAAGCGCCTGTTCGCCCGTATCCGGCTGCGAGATGTAGAGGCCCTCAATATCCACGCCGCAACGCGCAGCGTAGCTGGGATCGAGCGCGTGCTCCATATCGATGAACGCCGCGACGCCGCCACGACGCTGCACTTCCGCGACGATGTGCTGGCAGATCGTGGTCTTGCCAGAGCCTTCCGGCCCGTAGACCTCGGTAATGCGTCCCCGCGGCACACCGCCGACGCCCAACGCCACATCCAACGCCAGCGATCCGGTGGGAATCGTCTCGACGTTCAAGTGCGTGGCCTCACCCAGGCGCATCAGCGCGCCGTCGCCAAAACGGCGCTTGATCTGCGCGACCGTTTGGTCCAATACTTTCTGTCTTCCTTCATCAGCCATACCAGCCCTCCTCAAAAGAATCAAAGAATCAGCGAATCAAGAATCAAAGAATCAGCGAATCAAGAAGGTTTTCTATCTCGAATTATAGCACAGATGTTCTATATTGCAACGATTCAGCGAGACTACTTCCCTTTGGCGCGCGCACGGGTAGGTTTAGCGCGGCGTGGCGGTCCCCCACCCCCGCGATAACCTGGCGCGAGGATGCTGAATACAGTGCAGCGGCTCACATCCAGCAACCGCGTGCGGATTTTGGGATCCAGGTCTTCCATCAAACGTGATGTGGTCAACACGGTGGGCAGCTTGGCGACGTAGCGATAGTTGAGCAACTGGAAAAGCTTCTCCTGCGCCCACGGCGTCGCGCTCTCCGTGCCGAGGTCGTCGAGCACCAGGAACGGCGCGCGGCGCACTTCCTCGAAGCGCTTATCGTAGGTGATAGGGCTTTGCGGATTGAAAGCCGCGCGCAGATGATCGAGCAAATCGGGGACGACGACGAACAGCGCCGGGTGTCCCTCACGCGCGCGGGCGTTGGCGATCCCCGCCGCCAGGTGTGTCTTGCCGCAGCCATACGTCCCGGTGAACGTCAACCAGCCCACGGGATTGGCGGCGAAGGCGCGCGCCTGTTCCAGCGCCCGTTCGAGGTTGTCGGCTTCGACTGAATCCAGTTCGCCGCGGCGCAGATCGAAATCATCCAGTGTCATGTCGGTATACAGGGAGAGTGTGTTGAGGTTGGATTCGGTGTGATCGACGCCGGCCTGCCGGAAGTCCGGTGCGAGGATGGTCGCAATCTGCACCAAATTTGGGTCACCGAGACGCGATCTCAAGCGCGGTTCCATGTCCTCCAGATCGCGGTTGGTAGTGATGACGGTGGGCAGGTCGGCCATGTAGCGATAGTTGAGCAACTGGAAGAGCTTTTCCAACGCCCAGAGCGTGGCGTGTTCCGTGCCCAGGTCGTCGAGGATGAGCAAAGGCGCGGTGCGCACTTCTTCGAAGCGCCGGTCGTAGCTGGTGGGCGAGGTGGGCGCGTAGGCCGCGCGCAAGTAGTCCAGCAGATCGGGCACGGTCACAAAGATCACCGGCGATCCCGTATCAAGCGCGACGTTGGCGATGGCTGCCGCCAGGTGTGTCTTCCCGCAACCGTACCCACCCCGTAACAGCAACCAGCCTTGGGGACGTTGTGCGTAGGCCAGCGCTGTATCGTAAGCGCGGCGCAGGTTCAGTTGGAGTTCCGGGGAAAGGCCGTGGCCCTCCGGACGGAACGTTTTGAAGGTGAAGCGCTCCAGCGTGGCGAGATTGCTCGACAGCTTGAGCGTCTCGCTGCGCTGCGCCTGAATTTCGCGCGCCCGGCACGTGCAGGGGAACAGCTTGCCGAAGTCGGGATGGTCGATCGGCACGTCCAGCCGCACGTAGCCCATCCCCTGGCAAAGTGGGCAATCCGGGCGGCCCAACATCGAGCGCGACAGCGACGCGGGTGTGTTTTCCGCAGACAGCTCACCGGCAGGCAAGCCCTCGGTTGCACTGGATGGCTCAGTGCTGGATGAGGTCTTTGTACTTGCCTTCGATGTAGCGTCGCGGATCTGCTTCACGATCTCGTCTATCGGCTTCATCTTTTCCTTCCCTGCGCCACCGTTCGAGGATGGCCTGAATATATCTCCAATTGCGTTTATTGCGGCTGGCGGCTTCGTGGAACGCCTCTTCGATCCACTCCGCCGGATAGGTCTTCTCGGCGTCGATCAGGTCTTCGCTGAGGATGGCGGTGAGCGGGCCGACCGTCTGCTCGTAGAGGGCGAAGATGTTGGGCCGCGTCATTTTGACGGCGCGCGCCGGTTCGACGCCGCGCTGCATCGCCCGCAGCGCCGCCCGTCCCCGCGGGCTGTTGGCAAGATAACGCTGTTCTGCCGTCCCATCGGACAACTGCCATTCAGCCACGAGCAGCACACCGCGTTGCACCGCGCGGGTCAGCGCGTCCGCCAGATGCGCATCCGCAGCATCCCCCAAGGCAACGCGGACCACCGGATCGGCCTGCAACTCCGCGAGTGTGATCCACGGCGCGGCGTCGGACTGCATCTGTGCCAGCCGCCGCAGCACAAGCAGCGTCACCTTCAATTCCGCCAGATCGTCGATCTGTGGGACGAGATCGGTGAAGACCAGGTCCGGCAGCGCGACGACGGCGACTTTGGCTTCCGGGAAACCGGAAAAACGGGTCAGCGTCACAATGCTCCTCGGGAAATAGTTCTACTTCAACGCTTAAGGCGGATCACAATCCGCCGTCTCCGCAGCGTCGGATTATGATCCGGCGCAAGCATTTTCATGATCGTTGGCGTGGAATCCGACATGGGGACTCCTAAGGCACCACCGTCGGGTCAGAAATGCGCGGCACTGTGGCAGCGTCGAGGAACTGTGTCAGCCGTTTGTTGAAGTAGAGTTGCACCGTTCCGACCGGGCCGCTGCGGTGTTTGGAGATCATCAAATCAGCGATGTTGGGCTGCTCCGTGTGCTCGTTGTATAACTCCTCGCGGTAAATGAACATCACGATGTCCGCGTCCTGCTCCAGACTATTATGCACAATGATGTCGCCTGCGACGAAGTTATGATGTCCGGGCACGGTCAAGTCGTAGACATCTTCTTCGCCGTCTGGCTCAATACTGGCAATTCTGTCCCAATAGATGTCACTTTGGGCAAGGTTGATCAGTTCATCGCTAGCAACAATTCGTCCTATCCGCAAAGCTCTTTCACGACTCAAATTGCTTTTGTAGAGCTTTGTTCCACAGTATTGCATATCCAGTGCGGCTTGAAATTCACGTTGGCTCATGTCTAGCTTTTGTCGCGCCGGTTCGATAACGGATCGCCAAATTTGCTTAGGGACGACATCGCGGTTAGTGTTATGCGTTTTATCCTGATAGAAATCACGGATAGCCTGTGCTGCGGCTTGCTTTGTAGATAACACGTCCACTTTTTCAAGAAAAGTCATCACGTCAGGCTTACCCGTGATAGTCACATGCCATTGATCCCGCCCACGTTGCCCTTGAGGAACACAAGAAACCCGTGAAATGATGCTAAGTCGAAGTAAAAGGTGTTGAATATCTTGAGCTAAGCCAGCGCTGCTCGTAGCATAAGTAATAACAGCTCGCTGTCTCTTTTTACCGAAGACCCCCATTGTGCCATCCGTAGCCCACAGATGACGCAGAAATCGAGCAATAGTCATTTCCGATTGCGCGAATAGGACTGCCGGTATTCTTTTCTCAAAAGAGCGATACCCCCAAATACCCAGAGCATCCAGCCATTCTGCGACAGGGTTACGTTTACCATGCGTGAGGTGTTCAGAAGCACTAAGATAGACTTGCCACCATTGACGTTCACGCGCGATTCTGGGATCAACTGCATCGCCAAAAGCCGCACGGGCTAACTCCGCAACCTGCTCTGCCAATCCCCTATCATTGGTTGTATATTGCACAGTATGTCGCGGCAGCGTACAGCCATCTCCCAACAAGTGTCCCAGTAATGCTGCTTTTGCATCGCTAAAGTCTGTGTCAAGCGTATTTACTCTTTGCAAAGTTCGTGGCAAAGCGACATATTCTCCTGGCTTTAGGGCGTCCAGCCGTTTCCACCCTTCAATCGTGAGAAATTGGTGATTTGCCGAGGCCCTCACCTGACGGCCCAACTGGGTTACGAGCCGGAAAACAGGTTTGACGCCGGTATGCCAGGCTTTTTGTACTTGCGCCGGTTCTAATTTTCCGGTCTCTTCATTAAGAGCCATAACCTCTGCGCAATGTTGATCCTGCACAAGATCGCGGATTGGCGCACGCCGGCCGTCAGCCAACTGGACTAACGTTTCGCCGGTCAGACAACCGCTCTCGCGCAAATCCGACAGCACCGGGCGCTTATCGGCGCGCTGTTCGACGGCGCGGGAGAGCTGCGAGGCGGTCATCAGCGGGATATCCAGCTCGCGGGCGATGCCTTTGAGGGAGCGCGAGATGTAGGAGACCTCCTGCACGCGGTTGTCGGAGTGGATGTCGGAATTCATCAGTTGCAGGTAATCGACGAACACCATTTCCAGCGGTCGCTCGGAGGCCAACCGCCGGCACTTGGTGCGCAGTTGCAGCACCGAGATAGAGGGCGTGTCGTCGATGTAAATCGGCAAGTCCGAGAGGTGGCCGATGGCATCCGCAAATCGCGGCCATTCTTCGTCCTGCAACTGCCCCAGGCGCAACCGCTGCGCGTCGATTTGGCTGATGGCGGCCACCATGCGCTGCGCCAACTGCTCCGCCGACATTTCCAGGCTGAAGACGGCGACCGTGCGCCCCTTTTCCGCCGCCTTGAGGGCAAAGGTAAGCATCAGCGACGTCTTGCCGACGCCGGGCCGCGCCGCCAGGATCAGCAAATCGGAGCGTTGGAAGCCGCCGAGCACGCGGTCCAGGTCGTGGAAGCCGGTGGGCACGCCCATCGGTTCGCCGCGGTGCGCGTAGAGGTATTCCACGCGGTCGTAGTAGCGCTGCACAACTTCCTGAATGGGCTGGAGATCGCGGGTGGCGCGCTGCTGCGAAACGCCGAAGAGCGCCTGTTCGGACTTGTCCACCACCTGATCGATGGGCAGTTTCTCGTCGTAAGCCAGGCGGGCGATGTCACTGACGGCGTCCAGCAAGCGGCGGCGGACGGCAGTCTGTTCGACCAGACGGCCATACGATTCGATGCTGACGGCGGAGGGGACGGCGTTGATCAATTGGGAGATGTAAGCCGCGCCGCCGACGGCTTCCAGTTGCTCGCGCTGTTCCAGCTCGGTCGTCAACGTGAGGAAGTCGATGGGATCGCGGCGGTCGTGGATGCGGATGATCGACTCATAAATCCAGCGGTGTTTCTGCAGGTAGAAATCTTCGGCTCGCAAAAAGGGCAGCACGCGAAAAATGCCCTCCGGATCGATGAGCAAAGCGCCGAGGACGGCTTCCTCGGCTTCGATATTATGAGGTACGGTTTTATCGGGAGTGGTCATAGCGACACCGTATTAACTATCCTTGTTCGACGGTGATGTATCATCCAACGTACTGAGAAAGTCACGGAACACGCTCAAGTCTTTGTCGTCCTGGCCCTGGGGGCTGAGATCGCGCTCCGGGAACACGCCGGCCTCGTCCATCACCTCTTCGGCGACGTAGATGGGAACGTCCAAACGCACGGCAACAGCGATGGCGTCGCTGGGACGGCAATCGACCTCGCTGCGTTGACCTTTCACATCCAACACGAGCTGCGCAAAGAAGGTGTTATCGGCAAGCGCGTTGATGTGAATGTAGAGCAGGTCCGCGTCCAGCGCATCCAGCACATTCACCAGCAGATCGTGCGTTTGCGGGCGCGGAATTTCGATGTTATTTAGGCGGTTGGC
>JAKJAB010000041.1:15805-16135 GCA_022707725.1 Chloroflexota bacterium
ACACCACGATGCGGTGCGGGGAGACGAGACTCATTTGCAGGGTTTCCAACGTGACTTCGATCATGGCTCCTCCTGTGGACAGCATCCAGGATGTGTACCATTATACTCCCCCTGGAACGAAGTCAAAATCCCCTGGAACACCGCATCGAACATCACCATCGTCAGCCGCCCGGTCTGCGTGTTTTGGCGACTGGGATGATACGAAGCGACGAGCATAGGCCACGGCGCGGGCAACGGGTAAGTCGCGCCGTGGGCGAAGGTCAGCGCAGGAACGTCGAGACCTTGTTCGCGCAACAAGAGCAAGATGCCGTCGAAGGCAATGCGTCCCAA
>JAKJAB010000420.1:0-333 GCA_022707725.1 Chloroflexota bacterium
ACTATATGCGATCCCGATTTTACGTTGTGTTCTGTCTCGGTTTGCTGCTGCTGATACTTGTCACCGGTTGCAAATCCACCACTGAGACGCCTGCCCCTACAGAAGCGGTGCAGACAACGGCAATCGCGCCGGTTGTAGAGGCCCCGCTCGTGACCAACACGCCGCGCCCCACACCGACGTCCTATCCCACGATGCCGCCGATGTCCTCGCCCACGCCGACGTTCACCCCATCACCCACGCCGACCGCAGGGCCGCCGACGGAGACGCCGGACATGCCTGAGGTCACGCCAACTGTCACCGCTGGACCGACAGGGACGCCGCGAGCCGTGGCGG
>JAKJAB010000420.1:343-3369 GCA_022707725.1 Chloroflexota bacterium
CCGCCGGCCGTGATTGCCTCCGGCGTGTTGGTGCTGCGCGATGATCCCGACGTCGCGCCGCCGCTCAGTATTCACGTGAGCGCGAATCAGGCGTTGGAGGGCTATCGCTATCGCGTCTCCGGCGTGCTGCGCAACGACGCAGGCGAGAATTACGCGTCATTGGGTGTGGTGGCGACGTTCTACACAGCCGATGGCTCGCGCTATGGCCCCATCAAGGCGAACGTGGCATGCTTGCTGTTGACGCCTGGCGATGAGTGTCCGTTCGTCATCGAGGCGACGTCCAAGAATCTGACCTCGGTGATGTTGCACCCCGAAGGCGCGCCGACGAGTCGCGTGGCGGGCCCGCTGACCTTTACGGTGACGGGACGGTATCAAGACGCCGTCGGCTATGTGCACATCACGGGTCGGGTGCGCAATCCCAACGCCTATGCGGTGAAGAATATCACCGTCAACGGCGCGCTGCTCAACGCGCAGGGTGAGATTGTGGCCACAGGGATGACGATCCTGGTGGACAGCGTCGCCGCGAACGGTGCGGCGGCGTTCGACGTGGCCATCAAATACGAGCCTTACGCGAATTACCGGTTGTACGTCCAGGGGGAGCAGCAGTAGGTGGTAGCCTGCATTTATCCGGAAGGTTTGTATGAACGCATCATTGAGCGGGCGGCGTAAGGTCGCCATCGTTGGCGCAGGTGCAGTCGGTGCGACATTCGCTTATGCGCTGGCGCAGAGCGGTTTGGCCGACGAGATCGTCTTGATCGACAGGAACGAGGACCTGGCGCGCGGGCAGGCGCTCGATCTGGCTCACGGTCAGCCGTTCTGCCCTCCTGTTTCCATTCGCGCCGGCGCCCCCTCCGATTATGCCGACGCTCGGTTGATCGTCCTTACAGCGGGTATAGCGCAGCGTCCGGGTGAAACGCGCCTCCAACTGATGCAAAAGAATGCGGCCGTCGTGCGCGCCGTGGTTGCCGACATCCTGGCGCAGAACTCCTCCGCCGTGCTGTTGGTGGTCACCAATCCGGTGGATGTGATGACTTACGTCGCCTTGGAGGCCACGGGGTGGGAAAGGGGGCGCGTCATAGGCTCCGGCACCGTCTTGGATAGCGCGCGCCTGCGCCACCTGTTGAGCACACACTGCGGTGTCGATAGTCATAACGTGCACGGGTATGTGCTCGGTGAGCATGGGGACACCGAGTTCGTGGCGTGGTCGATGACGCACGTCGCCGGTATGCAGATGGAGGCGCTCTGTCCGGTTTGCGGTCGCTGCGCCGATTGGGGAGCGGAGCGCGACCGCATCCAGCAAGCGGTTCGGGATTCTGCTTATCACATTATCGATTATAAGGGGGCGACTTCCTATGCGGTCGGGCTGGCGTTGGTGCGCATCGCGGGGGCGATCTTGCGCGGGCAAAACAGCGTGCTCACCGTTTCTACGCTGCTCAAGGGCGAATTTGGGCTTCGGGACGTTTGCCTCAGTGTGCCCTGTCTCGTGTCGATCCACGGGGTCGAGCGGATCATCGAGAGTACCCTCCCGGAACGCGAGCAGACGGCGCTCTTCGCGTCGGCTGCCGTTCTGCAGGAGGCTATCAAAGAGCTTGGCCTGGCACAATGAGACATGCGCACCTATGCTGGAAAAACCTGATCTCCAAGACGAAAAAATCGTCGCCTGTTTGCAGGATGCCTATGGGATAACTGTCGCACAGGTCACGTTTCTCCCGCTGGGGGCCGATCGGAATACGGCCGTCTATCGCGTTGTTGCTGACGACAGAATGCCATACTTCCTGAAACTCAGAACGGGTGTCTTCGATGAAACATCCGTCGCACTCCCCAGGTTTCTCAGTGACCAGGGTATCAAGCAGATCATCACGCCCTTGCCGACTAAAACCGGACAACTTCGGGCAAGTTTGGATGATTTCAGGGTCATCCTCTATCCTTTTGTCGATGGTCGTGACGGGTATGCGCTCGCGTTGTCCGAAAAGCAGTGGCGCGAGTTCGGTGCGGCGCTCAAGCGGATTCACACGCTTGATGTTCCTCGGACGCTGGCCGCTCATATTCGGCGGGAGACCTATTCGCCGCACTGGCGTGAAACAGTCAAGATGTTTTTGGGACGGCTAGGCGACGGCATTGATGACCCTGTCGCGTTCAAAGTTACTGCATTGTTGAAGGCCAAGCGTGATGAGGTTCTTTTCCTGGTCGAACGCGCGGAAACACTGGCGCGCGCCCTTCAGCTTCAACCCCCGGAATTTGTTCTGTGCCATTCTGACATTCATGCAGCCAACATTCTGATCGATGGGGATGGCGCATTTTACATCGTCGATTGGGACGATCCCATCCTGGCCCCCAAAGAACGCGATTTGATGTTCATCGGTGGCGCGCAAGGATTTATCAGCCATGGCGCGCAGGAAGAAGAAGCCTTGTTTTACCGGGGATATGGTCGAACGGAGATTAATCCTGTTGCATTGTCGTATTACCGTTATGAGCGGATCATTGTGGACATTGCCGTTTATTGTGAGCAATTGTTATTGACAACCGAAGGGGGTGAAGACCGCGAACAATCCCTCCACTATCTGGCATCGAACTTCTCGCCTGGCGGCACGATCGACATGGCCTATCGATCGGACGAAACGCGGGAAGCGGCATTGTCATGATGTGCTTCACGACATTCGACCGGCTCACCCTTCGCGAGTGAGCCGGTTTTGGTTTGTGGGGCGGTTACAGATTTTCGCGGAAAAAGTCCCGCACGCGCTCTTCCATGTAGATGCGGTCGGCCAGGCTGCGGGGCGTGTGCCGCTCGTTGGGGAACAGCAAGAGTTCGTAGGGTTTGCGCGCGCGGATGAGGGCGTTGATGAGCCGGGCGGTGTGGCGGAAATGGACGTTCTCGTCGATGAGACCGTGGACGAGCAGTAACTTCCCCTGCATCTTGTCCACGTGCGCCATCACGTTGCTGGCTGCGTAGCCTTCGGGATTCGATTGCGGCGTGCCCATGTAGCGCTCGGTGTAGTGTGTGTCGTAGCCGTCCCAGTGGGTGACGG
>JAKJAB010000421.1 GCA_022707725.1 Chloroflexota bacterium
AGATGCGTTTACCGCCGAGGGAATGTATGCGCGTTGCACCGGTGCCGGGAACGATGCGCTGCCCGGCAGTTCGATCTTTATGTTGCACTTCCCATATCAGGAGGGACATCCGCTTGACGCACCGGACGACGTTTCCAATCCGGCGGTGTGCGATGTGGTGTTGAATGGCGATGTACTGCAACTGGCATTGTTGTTGGAAGATGTTCACATCATCCACGCTCACGGCGCGGCCTCTACGGCGCACACTGAATCTGACCTGGATTTCCTGGAAACGGCCTGCCGCAATGTTGCCCGGCGTTTGAGGAAGAAGTAGATGAATGGAGGTCCTGTATGCGACTTGGAGCACCTGTTTTTGTAGCGGAAATGACGCCCGATGCCTGGATCGCGGCGTTGCAGCGCGAGCGGTACGGCGCGGCGTATTGTCCGGTTGGGGCGGATGCGGATGTGGCGACAATTCGCGCTTACGTCGAAGCGGCGGAGCAAGCGGAAGTCGTCATCGCCGAGGTGGGTGCGTGGAGCAATCCATTGAGCGCGGAGGAGGCTACGCGCGCGGCGGCGCTGGCGACCTGCCAGACGCAGTTGGCATTGGCCGACGAAATCGGCGCGCGCTGCTGCGTGAACATCGCCGGGACGCGCGGCGAACCGTGGGATGGCCCAGACCCGTCCAATCTGACGGAGGAAACCTTCGATCTGATCGTGGAGACGGTGCGCACGATCATCGACGCGGTGCAGCCCCGGCGCACGTACTACACGTTGGAGCCGATGCCGTGGATGTATCCCGACAGCGCCGACAGCTACCTGCGCTTGCTCGCGGCAATCGACCGCTCCCACTTCGGTGTCCACGTGGATATGGTCAACGTCATCAACAGCCCGCAGCGGTATTTCGAGAACGCTGCCTTGATCCGGGAGTGGTTCGCCAAACTCGGACCGCACATCAAAAGTTGCCACGCGAAGGATACCCTGCTCGCCACGAAGCTGACCACGCATCTCGATGAGGTTCGTCCCGGCCTGGGCTATCTCGATTACCGCACTTTGTTGCGCGAACTGGACAAACTCGATCCCGACATGCCGTTGATGATCGAGCATCTGCAAGCCGAAGAGGATTATCGCCTGTCCGCTGCCTACATTCGCGGTGTGGCGGATGAGATTGGAGTGGTCTTTCGATAGCCCGGCCCTAAAGAGGCCGGGCGAAAAAGGCAAAGCTCCTTCGAGGCTGGACTCCTAGCCCCGCAGGGGCTGCGCTCTTTCAGCTCGATGCTTTAGCTTCGAGCCTTTGAGGTAGAAGATGCCCTACCTTTTTGCCGCCGAACGCCATAACGAGGCCGATTACGCGGGTGGGCGAGTGTTCTACAGCCTGCCCGGTTATCCCGCGTTCCCGGTGCGGTTGGTCAGTGAAATCTTCCAACGTTGCCTGGCCCTGCGTGCGGCGGACGGCCTGACCGCGCCGGTAGCCCTTTACGATCCGTGTTGCGGCGGCGCGTATCACCTGGCGACACTGGCATATCTGCATGGGGAGCGCATTGCATCGATTGCCGCTTCGGACATCGACGTGGACGCACTGGGTCTGGCCCGCCGCAATCTGGACTTGCTGACGCTCCCCGGCCTGGACCGGCGCATTGCGGAACTCGAGCTGTTGTGGGCGGATTACGGCAAACGTTCGCACGAGGAGGCGTTGGAAAGCGCCGAACGGTTGCGGGAACGGTTGTGCATTTTGACCGAACGGCGCGCCATTCTGGTTTCGGTGTTCCAGGCTGATGCGACCGATGCGATGGGGCTTGTTGGGACGTTAGGTGCGCAGTCGGTGGGCGTCGTCATCACGGACGTGCCATACAATCGTTTGTCGGCGTGGCAAGGGGACGCACCTGATCCGCTGTGGCGGATGTTGGAGGCACTGCGCCCTGTCTTGTCGCCCGGCGCAGTCGTCGCTGTCGCCTCGGACAAAGGTCAAACGCCCGCGCACGACGCCTATCGCCGCGCCGACCGCTTCCAGATCGGCAAGCGGCGTATCGTGCTGTTGCGGCCAGCTTTGTCAACGGATTGAACGGATTCTAACGAATTTTTTCGGAATGCCGTGATATGCATCACGTCTCATACTCGTTACTCGTTACCCATTACCGATTACCTATGGCCAAAAGGAGCATTTATTATGAAACTTGGTGTTTGCGCTGATCCCAACGCTGCGCCCGTGCTGGCTGCGGCGGGCTTCGAGTTTTTGGAATTGCACGTGCAGAATCATCTGAAGACCACGGCGGAAGATGAAGTGGCCTTTCCGCCCGAACTGGCGCGGATTCGGGCGTCGGTGTTGCCGTGCGTGGCGGCGAACTGCTTTCTGCCTGGCGACCTCAAAGTGACCGGGCCAGACGTCAACCGCAACGCGCTGGCGGGCTACGCGGAGGTCGTGTTCGAGCGCGCGGCGCAGACGGGGATCGATACGATTGTCTTCGGCTCCGGCGGCGCGCGGCGTATCCCCGATGATTTCGAGCGCGACATCGCCTGGCAGCAGCTCGTCGAGTTCGGCCAGTTGATTGGCCCGCTCGCCGGGCGCTACGGCATTGTGGTGGTCGTCGAGCCGTTGAACCAGCGTGAGTGTAACGTGCTGACTGGCGTGGAGGAATCCGGGCGTTACGTGGAGGACGTGAATCATCCCAACGTGCGCTTGCTGGTGGATGCCTATCACTGGCTCAAGGATGACAACGACTACGATGCGATTGTCACTTATGGCCCGCTGCTGCGCCACGTCCACATCGCCACCGAGGCAAACCGCCGTGCTCCGGGCGGAGAGGCGTGCGATTTCACGGACTTCTTCCGCGCGTTGAAAGAGAGCGGGTACGACGGGCGCATCTCGATAGAATCCGGCTGGACGGATATGGCGGCGGAAGCGCCTTTGGCCTTCGAGACGCTGCAACGTCTGGTGCGCGAGGCCGGCTGGTAGATGGACGACGCGCTCGATTTGTGCGGCTTGTGGCGCTTCCAGCCCGATCCGGCGGACGAGGGGGAAGCGGAGGGTTGCTTCCGCGTCGATTGCGATGTCCGGTTTTGGCGCGAGGTGCGCTTGTCCGCCGATTTCGAAACCTGCCACCCAACGTTGGATACTTACGAGGGCGCAGGCTGGTTCCGGCGCGTGGTTGCCGTCCCCGCAAGCTGGCGCGATAAGCGCGTGACGTTGCATTTCGAGGGCGTCAACACGCACGCCAAAGTGTGGGTGAACGGCCAATATGTGGGCGATCATGTCGATCCGTTTTTGCCGTTCGCGTTTGGGATTCAGGACGTGCTCGATTTCGACGGCGTGAACGTGATTGCCGTCCGCGTGGACAACGTTCGCCGGCCGGGTGAAGTCCCCGGCTTGCAGCGCGGCTGGCGGACGT
>JAKJAB010000422.1 GCA_022707725.1 Chloroflexota bacterium
GGCGATGCGATCCATCAGCGCGTAGACCGGTTCCACTTGCTCCGGCGCAAGCTCGATCAGATAGCCCCAACCGCCGTCCCACGGCAGGATTTCGACCTTGCTGAACGCGAGGAAGTCGCGCAGCAGGTCGCCGCGCACGAACTCGATGCCATGCCACTCGAAGATGCCGAAGTCGTCGGGATTGGCCGCGCCACTGCGGCAGAGCTGCCACGCATCCCCGCCGACGACGAAGCGATTGCGGGGCGTGTCCAGCGGGTCGAAGTCCAGCTTGAGCGCCTCTTGCATCATCGCATCAAGCTGCGCGTCCACCAGCACCCACCGCGCCTGTTCCGCGTTCCAATACTCGACAACCCAGTGATCCTCGTAGTGCCCGGAGATGAAGTACGTGCCGAAGCCGCAGCGCGCCCGCGCCGGGACGCCCTGGTGCCGCAGGATCGCCGTCATCATCACGGAGAAGTCGCGGCAGTTGCCGACGAGCTTGCGCTCGTGGGGGCGCGCCTCGGTCAGCGGGCGGTCGTCCAGTTCCAGGATGCGCGCCAGTTGCTTTTCCACGGTGCGCAGGTTCACCTCGGCCTTGCGCTCGTCGGTCAACTCCAGGCCGTAACTGCCTGCCCAGAAGATGTGGACCATCACGCCTTGCAGCGTCTTCACCAGCGCGGGGAGGTCGGTGGGCAGGTCGTCGAACAGGTGTGCGTAAGGGCCGGGATTCGTCATCGGGCCGGGTTGAGTATAGTAGGTCAACATATCGTTTGTCATTGTTCAGTCTCCTTGTCTATAGTCAATGTCCAAAGTTGAGAGGGTGTCCAAGAGCTATATGGCAGAAGTGCGGTATTTGTGACTCAACCAAATGTTATCTGCGAAGTTGGTTGGACTGCGACTTGTTTGGCGCTCAGTTTCTCGTTCCACTTCTCGATCAGATCGACGGCATCTTTGCTGAAGCTGCTGTGACCATCCTGAACCAGAATCACGTTGAAGCCCGCCTCCTGCGCCCCGATACAGGTCGCTTTCACACAGCCGTGTGTGACGAGACCCGTAATGACCACAGTGGTGACGAGGTGCGCTCGCAAAATTCCCTCCAGCGGGGTGTCCTCAAAGGCGTTCCCGTGCTGTTTGTGGATGATAGTATCCTTGTGCTGGGGTTGAAGCTGCGGATGAAGTTGCCACTCTGCCGAGCCTTTCACCAAATGTTTGGCGGCCGAGTGCTGCACGTAGATCACCGGAACACCGCTCTGATGCGCGCGGTCAACGAGCATGGTGATGTTTTCGAGCAATTCGCCTACCTTGTAGATGGGGGTGGATTTCTCGAAAAGCCCCTGCTGCACGTCGATGACGAGCAGGGCGACAGGATGTTGATTTTTCGTTGCTGCTGTATTGTCTGTTACTTCCATTTGTGATTTCCTCTCTTTACGTGGTTTATTCCTATGGCCGTCCGGTGCCGCCGTAGTCTGAAGTTCAGGCGGCGATCTCGTAGTGGGCGTCCACCCAGGCGTACAGGGCTGTGACCGCATCGAGCATGGCACGGGTCAGCTCGCGCGTGTGGATGGTCTTGAAATAATAGCACATCTTGACGGGCTTGCCGCGGTAGATCGTCGAGACATTGTTGTACCGGCCAATTTTGCTCCCATTTTTGCTTTCCTCCTACAATGGTTGGCACACCGGGCAGACGCGCGTGTGCGTGCTGCCGGTTCTGATGTTCTCGATCATTGCGCCGCAGATCGGACACGGCTCATTCTCCAGGTGCAGGATGTGCATGTGACGTTGATCCCATTGCCCTTTTTCGCCGTAGAGGTTCTGCTCCCAGGCGCTGCCGCCCAGATCGATGCTCTGTTGCAACGTCTCGCGGAGCGCGGCCCACAGGTTGGCGATGTCGGCGTCGCTCAATGACGCAATCGAGCGTAGCGGGTGGATGCGCGCCAGGAACAGCGGATCCTGCACGTAGACGTTGCCGATCCCGGCGATGCGCTTCTGGTCGAGCAGGAACGTCTTGATCGCGCCTTTGCGCCCGTTCAGTAGCGCGCGAAACTCGTCCAGGCTCAGATCGAGCATGTCGGGACCGAGTTCTGCGGTCATTTTGTGATCGGCGAGGGTGGGGGCGTGGTGCGAAAAACCGAACCACCAGAAGTTCACCGCCAAACTGGCCCCGTCGCGGAAGTCGAAGATGAGGCGGTACTTCTCCGGCAAATGATCGCGGTCGGTCAGGAGGATTTCGCCGCCCATGCCCAGGCAGAGCAGCAGCCAGCCCTGCGACAAGGCCACGCGCACCCATTTGCCGCGCGGGGTTATGTCGTGGATTTCCGTTCCCCGCAACGCCGTCTGGAACTCGTCCACAGGGACGTTGAGGCACTTGGGCTGCAGCACTTCGACCTCACCGAAGGTGCGACCGACCAATTCTTTTCGCATATCGAGGGCCATCACGTAGATTTCAGGAAGTTCAGGCATTGGAATTTATCTCCTTATCTGCCACAATAGCGATCCGCAGTAGCGCAGTGAGCTGCTTTTGGACCATTGCATCTTGAAGCGCCGGGATGGTTGTCGGCAAGATAGTGGTGTGGTCAGTACGCTGCGCCAGATTATCAACCGTTGTGACACTCATAAAGATGTCTCCTTCGTCGTTTTTTCAAAGAGCTTGAGAGCCGGGCAGCCAAGCCGGCCTTGTTCGCAGTACTTGCAGAGCAGATTCCCGCGGATTGCCCCTGTCCCGGCGGAGGCCAGCGCAACCAGGAGCGCCATCAAGATGAGGCGCAGCCAGGCAAAATCCAGAATCGACAGGATGATTCCCCCAACAGAGGGAGCAGCGAAATCAGGAGGTCGGGCAGAAGCTCCTTCCAGTTGGCCTCTTTCGTGGCAAAGGCCTGGGGATTGCCTCTTTTGAACAACAGCGCGCACAATCGCCCTTTGCCCGTGCCGCAGTTCTTGCCGTAGTAGAAGCAGTTGATGCAGGCTGTCCGCATCACGCGCACTTCCTGCCACAGGCAGAAGAGCAGGTAGGCCACAGAAACCCACGGACTGAATCCGGCCATGATGACCGCGCCGATCACGTAAATAGACACCGGAACCAGGTTGCAGACGAGGATGATCCACGCTGGATAGTTTTCGTAACGTCCTTCCATGTGTTACCTCCTATGGTTGCCAGACTGTGCTTTTCAGTCCCATAGCCTGTTACGAGCTAGAACAGTCTCGTGACCAGCCAAGACAGGCCGACCAGCAGCAAACCGGAAATCCCGCAGGTGATCATAAGGTTTTTGCCTCGAAAAGTATCTGCTGCCCAGAGCGGGGAGCGTTCATCTGGATTCAACTGGACCGGCGGCCAACTGGTGACGCGCTGGCGGTATCCCTGGAAGGACACAAACCCGAAT
>JAKJAB010000423.1 GCA_022707725.1 Chloroflexota bacterium
TCGATTTCGCCATCGGCCTGGGGATAGTGTTGCTGGCGATTTCGTTTTTCATCAATTTCGTCGTCGCGCAATTCCAGAGGAAAGGGCAATGACCGCCACACCGTTGTATACGCTGCGTCACGTGACCAAATCTTACGCCGAGCGCACGGTGCTCAACGTGGAAGCTCTCGACATCTACGCCGGCGAGATCCTGGGAATCGTCGGGCCGAGCGGCGCGGGAAAGTCCACGCTGCTGCGGCTGCTCAATTTCCTGGAACTCCCGGACGCCGGCGGGTTGACCTATCGCGGAAACACGGTGCAGTCGAGCGCGCTTCCTTTGAACCTGCGCCGCGAAGTGACCACGGTGTTTCAACGGCCGGCGCTGCTCACCGCCAACGTGCGCCGCAACGTCGAGTACGGCCTGCGTCTGCGCGGCAAACGCGACGACAAGGCTGTCACAGAGCAGGTGATGGAGCGGTTGGGGTTGACGGCCCTGGCGCGCGCGTCGGCCCGCACCCTCTCGGGCGGAGAGGCGCAGCGGGTGGCGCTGGCGCGCGCGATGGTGTTATCTCCCACCGTGCTGCTGCTCGACGAACCCACGGCGAACCTCGACCCGTACAACATCAGCTTGATCGAAACGGTCGTCGCTGAACTGAACCGCGAGCAAGGCTGCACGGTGGTGTTGGTGACGCACAACGTCTTTCAGGCGCACCGCCTGGCCGGGCGCGTCGCCTTGCTGCTCAACGGCCACGTCGTAGAGATCGCCGATACCCACACGTTTTTTGAATCGCCCCACGACCCACGCACCGCCGCGTTCGTCAAAGGGGAGATGGTGTATTAGTTTCATTACTTTAGCATTTTACAGGAGGAGATATGACTAGAAAATCGTTTGTGTTTGCCGTTACCGTATGTTTGATCCTGGCAGCTGTAGCGTTGGGGGCTTGCACGCAGTCCAAGCCGCAGCCAACGACCGCGCCGCAGAAAACGGTCGAACCGTCTGCGCCACAAGAAACGACCGAACCGCCTGCGCCGCCGTCCACCGAAGTTCAAAAACTGATTCTGGGAACCACCACCAGCACGTATGACTCCGGCCTGCTGGACTACATCCTGCCCGACTTCGAGAAGGCGTACAACGCCAAAGTCGAAGTCATCTCGTTGGGGACCGGGCAGGCCATTCAGCTTGGCAAGGACGGCGACGCCGACGTGTTGTTGGTTCACTCCCGCCGCCAGGAAGACGCTTTTATGAACGAAGGCCACGGCACGCGCCGCGAGGACGTGATGTACAACGACTTCATCATCGTCGGTCCGGCTGACGATCCGGCGGGCATCCGCGGGATGCGGAAAGCGCCGCGCGCGATGGAGAAGCTGGCAACCACAGAGTCCACCTTTATCTCGCGGGGCGACGACTCCGGCACGCACAATAAGGAAAACGTGTTGTGGAAAGAGGCCGGGATAGACTCGTTTGGCAAGTGGTACGTCTCGGCCGGGCAGGGGATGGGCGCAGTGCTGACAATGGCGGAGGAGCAGCAGGCGTACACCCTCAGCGACCGGGCCACTTACCTGGCGATGACGCTCGAAGGGCTGAAGCTGGAAATCCTGGTGGAAGGCGATCCTATCCTGTTCAACCCCTACGGCGTCCTGGCGGTCAACCCGGACAAGAACCCGAACATCAAGGGCGAGCTGGCGAACCAGTTCATCGATTGGTTGATCTCCGTGCCGGTGCAGGAAAAGATCGGGACCTTCGGTATAGCCGAGTTTGGCGCGCCGCTCTTCGTCCCCGATTCGCAGCCCTACCGTGACGCCCAGACGCTCGCATCGCCTGGCGACACCGCCTTGAAAGTCAGCGGCAAAGTTGCGCAGGCCATGGCCTGGACAGAAGCCGAAGTCAAGGCGATGCAGACCATAGATGTCGAAGCCGAGAACAGCAAGGGCGAGAAGGAAACCTACACCGGCGTCCCCTTCACCGCGTTGCTGACGTTGGCCGCACCGCAGAGCGACGCCACGACTCTCTTGCTGATGGCCGATGACGGCTACACGGTCGAAATCCCGCTGGCCGACGTGCAGGCCTGCGCGAACTGCATCGTGTCGTTCCGCTCGGAGGGCGGCTTCACCTCGCGGATGCCCGGCTTCCCCAAGAATACGACCGTCAAGGGCCTCATCGAGATTCAGGTAAAATAATCTCAGACGCCACGGGGAAAATACATTTTTAGGGGGTTTTTGTGGTAGGGCTTCGTCCTGCCACAAAAACCCCCTTTTCTATGGCCTTTAGGCCGCAAGCGAGACCGCCCCGAGACGGGGCTTAGAGCGGGGGCAGCCGCCCCGTCCCGGGGCGGGGCGCGAGTTTAGCCGTCTATCGTCAAAGGACACATAGGATGCTGAAGTAATAGTGTCTTTATTCACTTTTTCCCAAAATGGTTAAATGCTATGATAGTCCTGAATTGTCCATAAAGCCTGAAAAGGAGGGTGCTGATGTATGATTTTCTCAAAACGCTAGGGATTAATGACGTCAACGCCGGCGCCACAACCGGCGGGCCGGACGGTTGGCTCAAGACCGGGGGAGAACCGCTGGTTTCCTATTCGCCCATCGATGGGAAACCCATTGCTACCGTCATCCAGGCCAACGGCGACGACTACGAAGCCGTCATCGTCCAGGCGCAGAAGGCATTCGAACGTTGGCGAATGCTGCCCGCGCCCAAGCGCGGCCTGGTCGTCCGCGAAATCGGCGACGCGCTGCGCGCCTACCAGGAGCCGTTGGGCAAGCTGGTGACGTTGGAAATGGGCAAAATCGTCGCTGAAGGGTGCGGCGAGGTGCAGGAGATGATCGACATGGCCGATTTCTCCGTCGGCCTCTCCCGCCAGCTCTACGGTTTGACGATGCAAAGCGAGCGCGCGCAGCACCGGATGTACGAGCAGTGGCACCCGCTGGGCATCGTCAGCGTGATTACCGCTTTCAACTTCCCCGTGGCGGTTTGGTCGTGGAACGCGCTGCTAGGGGCGACCTGCGGCGACGTGATTCTGTGGAAGCCCTCGTCCAAGGCGCCGCTGACCGCCATCGCTGTGCAGAACATCATCGCGCCAGTGGTAGCAAAGCACGACCTGGCGGGCGTTTTCAACCTCATCATCGGCGCGGGGCGCGACATCGGGGAGAAGATTCTGCACGATGAGCGCATCCCGTTGGTGAGTATGACGGGCAGCACGCGCATGGGGCGGCGCGTCAGTGAGGTGGTGGGAAAGCGGTTGGGCCGTTCGCTGCTGGAACTGGGCGGCAACAACGCCATCATCGTGGCGCCCACGGCCGATCTCGACCTGGCGGTGCGCGGCATCCTGTTCGGTGCCTACGGCACCGCCGGCCAACGCTGCACCACCACGCGGCGGG
>JAKJAB010000424.1 GCA_022707725.1 Chloroflexota bacterium
CCGATGCCCTCGTCATCGGCGCCATTATCGTGGAGATAACTGTAGCTGCCCCGCTCGCGCGCCGGTTCGTCGTATTGGCCTACCAATCGCCGCTTGGCGCAGCCGATGGACGGCTTATCCACCAGCAGTCCAACGTGGCTGGCAATGCCGAGCCGGCGCGGGTGGGCGATGCCGTGTCCGTCGAAGATCAGCAGGTCAGGCGTGAGGGTGAGCTTTTTCAGTGCGTCTAAAACGGCGGGCGCTTCGCGGAAGCTGAGCAGACCGGGCACGTAGGGATAGTCCACGGGGCGCTCTGCCGTGACATATTCGAGGATGTCCATTTTGGGAAAGCTGAAGGCGACAATGGCCGCCCGCGCGACCCCGTCACGGTAGCTGACATCCACGCCCGCGATGGTCGTCACGGGGCCGAACGCCGTCTTGCGGATGACTTTGGCGGCCAGTTCCCGCTGCAATGCGATGGCGGCAGGAGGGTCGAGGTCCCAGGGATGGATAATTTTCTGGACGATGCTCATAGGCTTTAGGAGAAGCGGGCAGTTAACCGGCCCTCTTGGTTGGCCTCTGTTGTGTATCTGCGCCTCGTCTTAGGGCATCTTCGTGCCACATTCCGGGCAGAACTTCGCGCCTTTGGCTTCGGCGCCGCAGTTGGGACAGACGCCGGCGGGCTGGCGTTCGATTTTCGTGCCGCACTCTGGGCAGAACTTCGCGCCGTGGGTTTCCTTGCCGCAGTTGGGGCACGCATCGACCACCGGCTGGGTCATCGGGCTGGCGCACTCCGGGCAGAACTTGGTGCCGGCCGGGGCAGTCGTTCCATCGTTGGGGCAGCGCGCCACAGCGTCGCTTGCCTGCTTGACCGCCGAACTCACTTGCTTGAAAGCCTCCCCCAAACCGAGCGCGCTGGCAAACCCTTTCAAGGCTGCGCCCGCTTGTTCGGCCTGGGATTCGGCGATTTCAGCGCGGCGCGGCGTATCGTCATTGCAGTAGCCGCTCTGCTCGTCGAAACACGAGAGGCACACGACGCGCAGACAGGTTGGACATTCGCGGAAGCGCGGACTGACCTGCTGCCAGGCTTTTTCCAGTTGTTGGGGCGTCATCGTCAGTGTGTAACGAGGGTCCTCCGCCGTGCTGCTGGAAAGCGCCCCGCCGATGCCGGGAACGTTGCGCAGCAATCCGCCTAACGCCTTGCGCCCGATGTCCTTGGCGATCGTTGCGGCGACTTCGGGCTGGCTGCGAAACTCGCGGTCGCAGGCTTCGCAATAGAATACGGCGTAAGGCCCCATGCCGTCATTGCGAATATCATAACGTGGCATACGACTCAACTCTGACATAGTCATCAGTTTGACTCCTTTCTCTCGAAATGTAGGGATATTGTACCGGTATTTCGCCAATCGTAAAGAACGCCACCTTGCGAAGGTTTCCGAACCTTCGCAAGGCGGCTATTGCTCGCGGATTTGTTTCAGCAGACGTTCCAGCCGTTTGACCTTGTGCAGTTTGGGATAGGCTTTCGTGACCATCGCTGTGTATTGTCTAAACCAGTATTGAAAATCCTCGAAGCGGCCATAGCGCGCCATGGCCTGCTCTTTGTGGAAGTGCCACGGTTTTATGCCAGCGTAGTGTGTACCGAACAGTACGGCCAGGTTGGGATAGCCGCTGAACCCGCAGAAGCGGATATCCACGTTACTCCACCGTCCCGACCAGCGCATAGTGAGATACTGCATATCGGGCCACTCGAACAGATCGCCAATGTAGCGCAGGGTTTCGGGGCGCTGGATGTCGGCTTTGACCGACTCGAACTCGGCCATCGAGGGCTGCAGGACGATGAGGGCGGTGTTCACGCCCATATTGCTGGGATCGTCTTTCACCCGGTCGGTGATGGCTTGCGGGATGGGATAGCCGTGTGGGCAGATGGGGTTGTAGGCCTCGTGCCAGCGCCACGTGCCGTCGGTCGCCACGCTCGGCGGGATGACGTATTTCCCGTCGGCATCGTAATCCAGGAAGTGCGCCTTGGACTCGTTGAGGATGCCGGCAGGCGCGTTGAGGGTGAACAGGTGATCGTAATGCTTGATCGGCAGCACGTCGGCGTCGAGCGCGACGAGCTTCTCGTAGCGCAATCCCAGATCGCCGTCTGCGCCGAACCGCAGCATGTGCATCCGCGTGAAGACGTAGGGAATGTACTGTCGCGCCTGCCGCCGTTTGTAGGGGACGAAGAGCGGTTCGACCTCGACGACGTGATCGTACAGCAGCCTCAGCGCGGAACGCGCCTCCGCTGTGATCTCAGGCGTCACCATGCAGATCAGGTCGGCCTGCGTCTTCTGGCGGCGCAGGCCGTAGGCTAACGTCAGCACGCCGGGCAGGTAGTTGTCGTTCATCATCAGCAGCGTGATGTAAGCAAAGCGGGACGAGCCGTCGGCCCGTTTCATCGTGTCAGGTAGGGGGTAAGGGATTTTCATTGGATGATGTCTTTGGTCTTTATGGTAGTCTAGCCTCTACCCCCATTGTATCATAGACTGCCTCTCTGTTCAATCTTTCCAGGGCTTGCGATAGCCTCCCGTAAGGTTGAGTCTTGAGTCGTTGAGTCCTTGCAATTGACTGATTTGATGCTATTGTATAGATAGACGTTTGTATTTCTTCTTATTTGTCTTCGTGGTCAATCCATGCACGACTGCATCCTTTCTTCAGGTGAAAACGCCTACTCGATTGGGGAATTAATACACACCTATTTTTTATATATATTTATCACATCAATATTTTTAATCGAAAAGAGGGGTTGAACTCGAAAATACTCTGAGGGATGTGTAAATTGTGCCAGTGTGTTATCTGTTCCCACGAAAGGAGAAAGACATGTTTCGACCAAAAAGAACCTTACCCTTGGTTTTGACCGTGGCGGTGCTGTTTTTGGGCATCTCCGGCGTTTCAGCCACACGGTGGGCAGCCACGGATATACCGGAGGCGGCAATGCGCCTTGTCAATGCGCCGTTAGCGACGTGTACCCACACCCATAACGCTGACGGTGTGCCTCTCGATCAATGTTATGGGCAGACCTTCACCATCGGTGCGAATACCCGCAGCGTAAGTGTTTACTATACGTTATCCTCCACCCATAATAGCACACCGCACGACCATTGGATTAATTCTGCGGCTGAGGCCCAGGATGTGGCCGATTGGGCGCAGGAAGCCTGGGAGCGGTATTTCGCAGATGCCGGGGTGGAACCGTATACGACAGGCTGTGACGGCAACATTGACCTTTTGATCCGCAAGGGAGATGGCTGGGCCGGAATTGCCTACTGGGCCAGTTCGGGGCACTGTAACATCGGCATCGACGCCCCGATGATTCGCACCGGCGGAGGGCGCGGCG
>JAKJAB010000425.1:0-3007 GCA_022707725.1 Chloroflexota bacterium
GTACGCCGCCGTCTACCAGAGCGATGAGTGGCAGAACATCATCGCGCCGCAAATCCCGGAGATGATGGACCGTGAGCGCATGGTCATCCGCCGCATCGCGCCGACGGAGAAGTCGGTGATCCGGTAGGCAATGTCAACGGATTGAACGGATGCAACGGATTCTTTGGCTCCCTAGATCCGTCCCCGAGGGCGAGGAGCCAAAGAGAACGTCTGAATCTTGACAATAATATCAATAGTGGTATCATTTCTTATGGTAAAGATCTCAGAAATCATAGCAGATATGCAGCGCAATCCCAAAGGGATTCGTTTTGATGACCTTTGCAAAGTGTGCGATTTCTACTTCGGCGAGGCGCGTCAAAAAAGTGGCAGCCACCGCATCTACAAAACACCCTGGCAAGGTGACCCACGAGTCAACATCCAAAACGAGAAAGGGATGGCAAAAGCCTATCAGGTAAGACAAGTATTACGAGCAATTCAACGAGTAGAGGCGCAAGATGATACTACAAAATGATCGCTTTACTTATCGTGTCACTTGGTCAGCAGAAGACAACGAATACGTCGGCTTATGCACCGAATTTCCAAGCTTGAGCTGGCTGGAACCTTCGCCGGAAGAGGCGCTTAAGGGAATCCGGCAAGTTGTCGCCAGCGTCATTGCCGATATGGAAACGAATGGAGAACCCGTGCCTGAACCTATCGCGCTCAAGAAGTATAGCGGCAAGTTTATGGTGCGGATACCACCCGAATTACACCGGCGTCTGGCGCTTGAAGCCGCAGATGCCGGTATCAGTTTGAACCGGCTCGCCAGTGAGCGATTGAGCCGGCAAGAGGCTTGACAGTCACATAACGAACCATTATCAACGTCCGGGAGGTGAACGATGAAGGCGCACTATTTCGGAAGCGGTTTCGATGATTTCCTGGCCCAGGAAAGGCTGTTGCCGGAGGTTGAAACCGTGACGGCGAAACGTATCATCACCTACCAATTATCGGCGCTGCTGAGAAAAGATCATTCAACGCGAACCTCCCAGGCTCGGCAAACTCGCCGAACGGTGTTGGATAAACTGTTCAGGTGGAACTTTTCAGGCGATTGAGACGTCAAGATAAGGTTTGCAGACAAATCAAACCTAAAGGAGAACACATAGAAATGCAAAAAGTCTCAGTTGTCTTGATAGTAATAGTGAGTATCGTTTTGGCAGCCTGCTCGCCAGGCAATCTGGTGACAAGTGTGTCACCAGAAGTACCAACAAGCGCACCTACGGCTTTACCCACCGAAATATTCACACAAGCCCCCAGTCCTGAAACTATGTCCGATGCAGACTTGAAAAATGGAACCTATCTTATTGAAGGTCAGCCAATTACTCTCACAGATGGCGTTGCAGAAACCGAATTAGCTCCTGGGTCAGCATCCAAACTGGTAACCCGATACTTTGGGAATGCAGTAGACATTGACCTCAATTCTGATGGGTTGATGGATTCAGCTTTCCTCTTACAGCAGGAAACCGGAGGAAGCGGAACGTTTTACTATGTCGTTGCAGCCCTCAAAACAGAAAATGGCAGCCTGGGAACGAATGCAGTATTCCTCGGTGATAGAATCGCGCCACAAAGCACAACTATTGATCCGAATAACCCATCGCAATTTATCGTGAATTATGCCGATAGGAACCCAGATGAACCAATGTCGGCTCAGCCCACCGTGGGAGTCTCTAAAACATTCAAACTTGAAAATGGCTCGCTCACGGAGAAAAACTGAAGGAAAGAACCTATGAAAATCCGCGACATTCGAGCCGTGGGCCTGCGTGACGCGACGCCGCGTGGTGGATGGAGCGAAGAAATTCTGGAAGAGGATTGCGTCCACACGCTGGTCGCCGTGCACACCGACGAAGGGTTGACCGGCTTCGGCAGCGTCTACACCAACGACGCGCTCGCGCGGGCGGCGTTGGGCGTGCTGGAGCCGCTCTATCGGGGCGAGAATGCGCTGGAACCGGAGCGCGTGAGCGAGAAACTGCGCCAGTCCATGTTCTGGATGGGACGCGGCGGCAGTATCGAACATACCATCAGTGGCATCGACATCGCGCTGTGGGACATTCTTGGCAAGGCGACGGAGCAGCCGGTGGGGCGTCTGCTCGGCGGGCGCTACCGCGAGCGGGTGATGCCCTACGCCTCGCTGTTGATGGAAGAACCGGGGCGCTTGACCGAGCATCTACTGTACCTCAAAGCGCAGGGCTTTCGCGCCTTCAAGATGGGCTGGGGGCCGTTTGGACGCGAGAGTCACGCGCTGGACGAGGCCATCGTGCGCGCCGCGCGGGATGCCATCGGCCTGGACATGTTGCTGATGGTGGATGCGGGCGGCAGCGACGCCTTTTGGCCTAACGGTTACAAGTGGGCGCTACGGACGTCGCAGATGTTGGCGGACTACGATGTGGCCTGGTTCGAGGAACCGCTCAAGCCCGACGCGTTGCGCGATTACGTGATGCTGCGGCAAGCATCGCCCGTCCACATCTCCGGCGGCGAGGTGTTGACGCGCCGCCAAGCGTTCCAACCGTGGCTGGAAGCGGGCGCGTTCGACATCGTGCAGCCCGACGTCACCAAGGTGGGCGGCATCTCCGAATCGCGCCGCATCGCATGGATGGCGCAGGATCACGGCATCCGCCTCATCCCCCACGGGTGGAACACCGCCGTGGGCCTCGCTGCCGATTTGCAACTGGCTTCAGCTTTCCCGGAAACCGACCTGGTGGAGTACCTCACCGGTTCGCCTTACGTGGACGAACTCAGTGTGGGCGGCTGGACCCTGGACGCGGACGGCATGTTGTCGATCCCCAACGCGCCCGGCCTGGGCGTCACGCTGGACATGGATGCCGTGGCGAAATATACACAGGGGGAAAAGTGGTTGTAAACAGTGCGAGCGGCGGAAAATCCGCCGCTCGTCTTGTAGCCCAAGTTGTTACCTCTCCGCAACCATCGCTCGCGCGGCCTCGCGGATTGTCGTGAGCTTGTACGGGCGGCTCCAGCG
>JAKJAB010000425.1:3077-3324 GCA_022707725.1 Chloroflexota bacterium
CCGCCGCAACGGCGATGACGGGTTTCCCCGCAAGACAGCTTTCCTCGCTGCGCGTGGCCTCGCAGCGGCGCAGCCGGTCGGTGAGCGCCTTCGCCGATTCGCTCATCTCGCCCCAGTAAACGGGCGAGACTAAAACCAATGCGTCGGCGTGGCAGATGCGCGTATGCAGCGCCTGGAAACCGTCCACCACCTGGCATTCGTGCTCGGCTTGGCACGTTCCCCACCCCCGGTTGCACGCCTGGCACAT
>JAKJAB010000426.1 GCA_022707725.1 Chloroflexota bacterium
GGGTCTGAGGGGTCAACAGCAAAATATTGGCCATAGGTATATCCCCGGCGCCGATTAACGCAGGCGCATCCGATAAATAATTGCGCCGAGAACGAGAGGCAAGTGGATCAGCGCGAAGAAGACGCTCCAAACGCCCCGGGCGTTGCCGCTCATAAACACGGCAATGCCCCCAAAGGCGTACATAAGCAGCATCGGCAAACTGCCAATGACTACAAAGGCGACCACGACCTTCCACAAGTGACGGCTTTGCCGGCGGCGGGTCAGACGCGAGACGGCCTCGGCGATGATCGCCCCTGCCAACGGCGAGACGAAAAAGATGTACCAACCTGCAAACGGGAGGAGCGGGATGTAGCTGGCAATCGCGCCGAGAACGAGCGCCACCACGGCGGCAATGGCGTAGTCGTAAATGCGGACGTTGTCGAAACGCTTGGTGTGACTTTTGCGACAGTCGGGACAGAGGTAGCCGACGGGCGTGCGCCGCGCGCATTTACTACAGATTGCCGCGCCGCACTGGTAACAACGCAGCGAGGTCTCCACTTTGGGATGCCACCGGCAATATACTATCTCATCGAGCGGCTCTTCTACCACGCCTCACCATCCGTCATCTGCCGTTCGCCTCATCCCTCGTTTCGTGGGGTCAGCCGTGCGACCAGCGTACAATAAAAGTCGCAGCGGTCGCGCAGACGCAAAAAACGCGCTTGTAGCGGGCTGCGTTCGATGCGCACCACGTCGCCGTTGTGCAACTCGCCCTCCATACGCCCATCGACGGTGAGCATTCCGGGGATATCGGTATGCACCTCTACCTCGATGACAGCGTCCGCGCCGAGGACGAGGGGGCGTTCCAGGCTAAGGTGCGGCGCTGCCGGAACGAGCAGAATGTTGTCGAGCCAGGGGGGCAGGATGGGGCCGCCGATGGCATACGCATACGCCGTGGAGCCGGTCGGTGTGGCGAGGATGAGGCCGTCGGCCACGTAGCGGGTCAGTTCCGCGCCGTCGACGAACGTTTTCAACCGCACGGTGCGCGCCAACGCCCCACGGCTGACCACGGCATCGTTGAGCGCGTGTTCCTGCGCGATGCGCTGTCCCTGGCGCAGCAGTGTGACGCACAGCATCATGCGCGTTTCGATCCAGCCTTCGCCCGCCAGCGCCCGTTCGAGGGTAGGCTGCCACTCTTCAGGTGACGTCTCGGTGAGGAAACCCACCCGGCCCATATTGATTCCGAGGATGGGCGTGCCGGTGGGGGCCGTTTGCTGTGCCGCGCGGAGGATAGACCCGTCACCTCCCAGGGTGATGAACAGGTCCGCAGGCAGGCAGGCTGTAGCATCCTGGTCGCGGGAACAGAGCCGCGCGCGGCAGCCCTGCTTTTCGAGCCACGCGACGATGGTCTCGGCGACCGGCAAGGTCGCCGAGACGCGCGGATTGTAAATCACGGTGATGGCGCGGATGGACATTTCCTGCGCCGTTGCGTTGTGGTTATTTTGCATGGCGGATCACGTTATCTGCCGCCGGATAACGTCTTCGAGCAGGGTGAATGGCACGGCCTCTTGCGTCCCTAGCGCGAGATTGCGCAGTGTGACCATCCCTTGCGCCATTTCATCCTCGCCGATGATGACAGCGAAGCGCGCGCCGCGCTTGTCGGCCTGGCGCAACTGCGATTTGAGGCTGCCGCTCATGGCGATCTGCGCGCCGATGCCGGCGTCGTGGATCTGCGCCAGCAGCCGGACGGCGTACATTCGCGCCGCATCGCCCAGGTAGGCGATGAAGACCGGCGGCGATGGCAGCGCTGGCACAGGGACGTTCTGCGCTTTCATCAGCAGGACGGCGCGCTCGATGCCTGCCGCGAAGCCGACGCCCGGCGTGGGCGGCCCGCCGAGCAGTTCGATCAGCCCGTCGTAGCGCCCCCCGCCGCAGATGGCGCTCTGCGCGCCGATGCCCTCGGCCCACACCTCGAAGACGGTCTTGGTGTAATAGTCCAGACCGCGCACCAGCCGGTGGTTGATGGTATACGGCTTGCCCAGATCGTCCAGGTACGCGCGCAGCTCGACGAAGTGTGTGGCGCAGTCGTTGCAGACATGCTCGATCATCTTCGGCGCGCTGGCGATCACCGGCTGGCACTGTTCGCGTTTGCAGTCCAGCACGCGCAATGGGTTCTTGTCGATGCGCAGTTGGCAGTCGGCGCAGATCTTGTGGTAGTGCGCCTGGTAGTGCGCGCGCAGGTGTTCGATATAGCCGGGGCGACACGCGGGACAGCCGGTCGTGTTCAACTGAAAGGCCAGGTTGGTGAACCCCAGCGTCGCGTAGATGTCCCAGGCGATCAGCATAATTTCGAGATCGGCCAACGGACTTTGCTCGCCGAGGATTTCGGCATTGAACTGACTCAATTGACGATACCGCCCGGCCTGCGGGCGCTCGTAGCGAAAGACCGGCCCGGTGCTGTACAGTTTGACCGGTTTGGGCAGCACGTGCATCCCGTTTTCGATGTAGGCGCGCATCACACCCGCGGTGAATTCAGGACGCAAAGTGATGTCGTTGCCGCCCTTGTCTTTGAACGAGTACATTTCTTTATCGACAATGTCGGTCCCCGCGCCGACGCCGCGCGCGAACACATCGGTCGTCTCGAAGATGGGGACGTCGATGCGCGCAAAGCCATAGTCGCGGGCGACATTTGCCACGCACGCCAGGACGTGTTCCCAATAGGGTTGGTCCTCCGGGAGAGTATCCAGCGTGCCGGTTGGGCGGGTAAATTTTGCCATCGTAGACCTCACTTGATTTATGATAACCAGGGCTGATTATAGGTCAGATGAGGTAGATGACAAGTTCTGACAACGTTTTACGTTTTACATTTTACGAAGTATAATGCGCCTGGATAAACTATAGCATAATAACCTCGTAGCGACGAGGGAAAAGGACTGGAGCGTTATGAATCTTAAAGAAGTTATCGAAGTCGTCGAAGGGAAATTGTTGGTTGACGTCCCTGTCGACATCGATATTCGCAATGCGTGTTGCTCGGACTTGATGAGCGATGTGTTGATGTTCGTCAAACCCAACATGCTGTTGATCACCGGGTTGACGAACCCCCAATCCGTGCGCACAGCGGACATGGCCGAAGCGCCGGTCATCGTGTTTGTGCGTGGCAAGCATCCATCGCCGGAGACGCTGGCGCTGGCCGAAGAGTTGGGCATCGCCGTGGTTTTGTCGGCCTACACGATGTTCGAGACGGCTGGGTTGCTTTACGAGGCCGGCTTGCGCGGGTTGGGTAAACTGCCAATCGTCCGGCAAAGATGAAAAGTCGTTTTACGCTCCTCGGTC
>JAKJAB010000427.1 GCA_022707725.1 Chloroflexota bacterium
CCGGCCTGGCCTCAGCCGCCACAAAACGCAATAACACTAGCATCAGCGCCACTGCCAGGCAGCAAATCACAACGCTTGGTTCTACACATACAGGAAGCTCCGCGGACGTCTTCTCCGCAGGTGATTTCTTCTTCCACCCCCACCCCGCCAGCGCCACCAGGCTGACCACTGAGAGGATATTCAGCGCCTGGCGTTGAGGCGTCTCGGCAAAACGCACTTCGAGGGTATGGTCGCCCGCCGGAACGGTAAAGGTAAACAGTCCGGTTTCGGCCTCAACTTGGACTGCAACCGGCACACCGTCAATCTGGACTTGCCAACCGGGATAATAGAACGCCAGATAGCGCGCTTCGAATGGGTACGGCGTCGTCACCCGCACGGTAGATGCCGTTGATCGCTGCGCCAACACCACGACATTGGCCTCAGCCGGGAGCGCATCCAGGCGTGACGGCATCGTGCCGGCGAGCGTCGCTTGCGTCACCGGACTCTCCCAGGCCGGCCAACGCGCTACATCGCGCGGCAGCAGCTCCCGGCTGGCGGTCGTCCCCACCGTGTCCGTCGCCCGCTCCCAGGTCACCATCCCCGCCGGCGAAGCATCGACCGGTAACTGGCCCGACGATGGATACAACCAACCCCAATGCAGAACCGTCACAGCACCCAGCAACAGGATGCCGCCGCATGCCACCCACCAGGCGCCTCGCCGGGCGCGACGCTGATCCGCCACAACGCCGCCCAACAACGCCAGCGGCAGCGCAGCCGGGGCAAGAAACCGCCACGGGAACTGGACGCCAGACAGGAATGGGAGTGCATCCCATAAGGGCCGCGAAATCTCCATCGACAACAGGATGAACCCGCTAAATGCGAACAGCAACACGCTCAAGCGCCACCGCGATCGACGGTCACGCCCAGGCCACGTCACCAGACCCAACAAGGCCACCAGCACGAATAGCAATCCCAGGCCCCGCGCCGGCCAATCGTTGAGCAAGGCCGGGTCTGCGTGGCGCGGCAAACACAGCAGGTGCTCCCAGGACAGAAAGTTTTGGTTGTAGGTGAACACCCACGCCGAAGTCGCACGTTCCATTTGTACCCAAGAACGTTCCAGCAAGCCTGGCGCCCACGCAAAAGCGCCCAATCCCGCGCCCATCACACACAATCCCACACCACGCCAGAACACCACCGCCCGGCGGCCCTTCTCTGCGCCGAACGCCTCGGCGAGGACCCACACGCCAAACAAGGGAACGAACAGGTAGAACGAGACCGGATGCGTCGCTGCCAGGGCCGCCAACGCCAAACAACCGCCCCACAAGCCGCGCCGGTAGCCTTCGCCCCAGCGCGTCACTCCCCAAAGGACCAACGGCGGAAAGACCCAGGCTAACGTCTCCGAGAGGCTGCCGCGATAATAGACCACGTAGAGGTGATAGGGGATAAAAAGGAAGATCAAGGCTGTACCCCACCCGCCGCCCTCTCCCCAAAGTGCGCGCGCCAGGATGTACAACGCCAGCGCGGATCCGGCCAGGCCGATGAAGTAAACGCTGTTCAGGGCCGCCGGCCACGGCAACCCTAGCAGGTGCAGCAGCGCCGCCGCCTGTGCGGAAAGCGCTCCCTGGAAGATAAACAACGGGTATCCGTAGCCCCACGCCATTCCCGGCGCCCAACGCGGCACAAGGACGCCCTCACGTAACAACCGTTCGGCCTCGACCGCGCGCCAGAAGTGAAACGCGGTATCGTAGCCGTCAGGCACACGAGAAGCTGATAGGAGCGGCGCGCCAGCAATCAGTGAGACGAGCAGCAGCGCCAACAACAGCCCCACGGCCCACCATCGCGTTGTGCAGTTCATCGGTCGCTACGCACCCCGATTGAACAGCCGGTCGAGGATATAGTCTACAGCCAAAAAGAGCAACACGGCCATCAACAAAAATCCCCACCAGGGCATACGCACAAACACTACGATGCGCAGCTTCTCCCAGATCAGCCAAAGCGTAATCACCAACGCGATGGCGGTCAGCGCGCTTCCTATACGTCTACGCATGAGCACCTCCAGAGTCGTCGAAAGTTGAAGGTTGAAAGTTGGGTAGTCTTAACCGTCCAACAGAATCCGCTCAATTCGTTGAGAAGTCCGTGAAGATTAGTGATCAAGGTTGTCTCGCCACAACACAAAGGCGTCTTGCCCATCTGAGGTGAGCAGGCGGGCGCCGTCGGGCAGGTAGAGACCCGCGCGCAGGGTGTGCTCGCCGGGCGGGAGCGTTGCGGGGATGGCAAGCACCCGTGTCTCGACGACGACTTCTCCCACGGCCCAACCGGTCGTCGGGCGCGTCCACTCGACCGGTTCGCCGTCGCTTTGCGCTGCCACACGCCCGTCTTCCCCCACGAAATGGACAAAAACGCGGTACGACTCGTCCATCTCCGCTACAGCCTGCCACGCCAGACGCACGGCCAACGTTCCACCAGCGACAGGCATAGCCGGTTCGAGCGTGTAGCCGATCAGGCGCACAGCAGCACCGAAAACGGCGTCGGCGCGGGTGAGACCGGTCGGAGCGCGCCAGAGCCGTTCGGGTGCAGCGATGTCGATGGGGACTTCGGCCAGCACGCCATCGCAGCCGGGCAAGTGGACAATCAGGCGGTAGGCGCCGCTCTCCACGCCGCCGGGCATGCGAATGACGGGCCGTCCCACCCAGCGCTCGCCAGCAGACCATCGATCCACGGACCACCACGCCGCCGACAACGGCAGTTGCCAGGTTCGGGCCACGTCGCCGGTGGGGTCCAGCAGCAACACTTCGGCCTCAACGGTTTCAGACGGCGAGTCGACCGCTTCCCACACCCAGCGCAGGCCCACGATCTCGCCAGGCGCGACGCTGGATCGATCCGCCGACAAGGTCCACAATCCGAGTGCGTCGCAGCGCCGCAGCGTGGCTTTCACCGGGACATCGAGCGCCTGCAACGTGGGACGGATCTGTGGCGGCGTCACCGTCAGCGTGCCCAACATCAGTTCCGGACCGAGGGGATTGCCATCGGCGCCCAAAACGGAAGCCGGGGCCAACGTGCGCTTGTCGAACAGGCTCACGACGATGGTATATGTCCCTGGCGGCGTGCCGGGAAGCGCCTCCACAATGTGCGGATCGTAGGCGTACTGGCCCGGCAGCCACATCGTCGTGGGCGGCGTCGGTTCGTAGCCGCGCGGGCGTACCGCTCCGGCGGGACTCCAGCGTTGCCCATCCGCGCCGGTCAGCAGCACGACAGCGTGATACTCCACCGGCGGAATGTCGCGGGCTTGCCACAGCAGGTCGATCTGCACCTCGCCATCGGCGGGG
>JAKJAB010000428.1 GCA_022707725.1 Chloroflexota bacterium
CAATGAGCCTTTCTATTGGTGGAAGCGTCGGCATGGGCGGGCCGCGCGGGATGTTGCAGAGCTTTGGCAGCCACGAGGACGAGGGCCGCGCCTTCGACCGCCGGATCGTGCTCAGATTGCTGGCGTTCGTCAAACCGCATTGGCGGAAGATGTTGCTCGCCTTCGTGACGATGGTCATTTCGACCGGTCTCAGTCTGGCGACGCCTTATCTCGTCAAAATCGCTATCGACCAGCACATCACCCAGGGCGATATTGCCGGATTGAATCGGGTTGCGCTGGCGACGGCCATCGCGTTTTTGGGGCTGTTCGTCACGTCGGCGATGCAGCAGTACACACTCTCGCGCACCGGGCAGCAGGTGTTGGCGACGATGCGCAACCGGCTGTTCAGTCACCTGCAAGACCTGCACCTGGGTTATCACGACAATCACATTATCGGCGTGACCATTTCACGCGTCTTCAGCGACGTGGGCGTGATCAACGAATTGCTCTCGCAGGGCCTCATCACGTTGGCCGGCGACGCGCTGTTGCTGGTGGGCATCGTCACGGTGATGGTATCGATGAGTCCGCGGCTGGCGCTGCTCACCTTCAGCGTGCTGCCGTCGATGGTCATCGCCACATCCATCTACGCGCGCCACGCCAAGGCCGCGTTCCGCGAAACGCGGGCGACCAATGCCGGCGTGATCGGCGACCTGGCGGAGGACATCGCCGGGATGCGCGTGATCCAGGCCTTCGCGCAGGAAACGACGCTGCAAGAACGCTTCGACAAGTCCAACCGCGACAACCGCGACGCCAATGTGCGCGCGATGTCGCTCTCGTTCACCTTCATGCCGGTGGTCGAATTCCTGAGCACGCTGGCAACGGCCATCGTGCTGTGGTTCGGCGGGCGCATCGTGGCGCGCGAAGAACTGACCCTGGGCGTGATTGTGGCCTTCCTCACCTACGTCACCCGCTTTTTCCAGCCCATCCGCGAACTGAGCCAGCTTTACACAACGATGCAAGCAGCGATGGCGGGCGGCGAGCGCGTGCTCGAACTGCTCGACACCGAACCGGCCGTGGCCGACAAACCCGATGCTATCGAAATGCCGCAAATCCAGGGGAAGGTAGAACTGCGCAACGTAACCTTTGCTTACCGCGTGGATGGCGCCGTGCTGCACGACCTCGATCTGACCATCGAGCCGGGGCAGACGGTAGCGCTGGTCGGGCCGACGGGCGCGGGCAAGACGTCCATCTCCAACCTGATCGCGCGCTTCTACGAGGTCAGCGCCGGCGCGGTGCTGATCGACGGCATCGACGTGCGCGACGTGGCGCAACGCTCACTGCGGCAGCAGATGGGGATCGTCCCACAGGACCCCTTCCTCTTCTCCGGCGCCATTGCCGATAACATCCGCTTCGGCCAGCCAGACGCCTCCGACGCTGACGTGGAAGAAGCCGCGCGGCTCGCCAACGCCCATGACTTCATCACCGGCGCGCCCGATGGCTACGCGACGGTGATCCAGGAAGGCGGCGTCAACCTCTCCCTGGGACAGCGCCAGTTGATCTGCATCGCGCGCGCGGTGCTGGCCAACCCGCGCATCCTCATCATGGACGAAGCCACGTCCAGCGTGGACACCGTCACCGAGGGGCTGATCCAGGACGCGCTCGACCGGTTGCTGGCAGGCCGCACCGCCATCGTCATCGCCCACCGCCTCAGCACCATCCACCACGCCGACCTGATCTGCGTGCTGGACGGCGGTCGCATTGTCGAGCGTGGCACGCACGAAGAGCTGCTGGCAGTCGGCGGTTTATATCGCAGTTTATATGAACGGCAGTTTATGGAATTCCAGGTTGTGGATTATGAGAAACGCCACCCCCATTGATTCTCGATTCGCCGATTCTCGATTCGCCGATTCTCGATTCGCCGATCCTTGATTCGCTGATTCCTGATTCGCTGATTCTCGATTCGCTGATTCTTGATTCGCTGATTCTCGATTCGCTGATTCTTATCGTGAGGTGAAATGAAAACATTGAAGTTCGTCTTTGGGTATACGCGAAATTACGTCAAACCACTGGCGCTGACGATTTTCAGCATGTTGGCGCTCGTGGGCGTGCAATTGTTGGCGCCGTGGATCATCAGGCAGATGGTCGCAGCGGTCAACACGCCGGGCAATCTGGCGGATGGGTTGAACACGGTGAGTCGCCTGGCGATTCTGGCGCTGATCGTGTATCTCGCGCGAGCGTTCCTGCAATTCCTGCGTAGCTATATGTCGCACGTGGCAGGCTGGGGCGTCGTCGCCGACGCGCGCAACGAAATCTACGCGCACCTGCAACGGCTGTCGCTGCGTTTCTACGAGGATAAACAAACCGGCGATTTGATGTCGCGCATGGTCAACGATTCGGATATGTTCGAGACGCTCATCGCGCACGCCATCCCCGATACGCTGGTCAACGTCCTGATGCTCATCGGCGTGGTGGCGGTGCTGGTAAGCCTTAACGCGCAACTGATGTTGCTCAGTTTGATTCCCGTACCGTTCATCGTCCTGGCGGCGCGCGGATTCTCGAAATACGTGCGCCCCGCCTTCCGCAAGCGCCAGCAGGAACTCGGCGAACTCAATGCGACGCTCAACGACAACCTCTCCGGCATCCGCGAGATCAAAGCGTTCACCCGCGAAGACGTCGAAGCCAAGCGCATCGGCATACACATCAGCCACTACCGCGACTCTCTACTGCGCGCGCTGCGGCTAATGGCGACATTCCAGCCGTTCGTGGAATTCTCTTCCTCGTTGGGCACGATTGTCCTGATCTATTTCGGCGGACGATTGGCCCTCGATCAAGTGCTGTCCCTGGAGGATTTGGTGGCCTTCTTCCTGTACCTGGAGATGTTCTACCAACCCATCCGCGCGTTGAGCGGCGCATGGGAAAACGTGCAACACGCGATGGCCGGCGCAGAGCGCGTCTCCGAGTTGCTACAAGAGACGCCCGAAATCTACGACAAAGAGGACGCCCGCACACTGCCCGGCAAAGCGAAAGGCGCGTTGGGCTTCCACAACGTCAGCTTCCACTACGTGGAGGGTGAGACCGTTCTCTCGAACATCGATCTCGATATTCCGGCAAACAGCGTCGTGGCGCTGGTCGGGCCTACCGGCGTCGGCAAGACCACGCTCGCCAAAGCCCTGGCCCGGTCCATCGACGGCAGCTATGGCCGGATCCAGTTCACCCCCGACCTGTTGCCCTCCGACGTGACGGGCGTGACCGTGTTCCACCAGAGCAAGGACGCCTTCGAGTTCCACCCCGGACCGGTGTTCGCCAACATCGTGCTG
>JAKJAB010000429.1 GCA_022707725.1 Chloroflexota bacterium
ATCGAGAAACTCAAGCAATGGGCCGCGGCCAACCGGAAGGAAATAGTGCGCTTTTCGAAGTTCCTGGTGGTGGGCACGATTGGCGCCATCATAGACTTTGGCACTTATAACATCTTGTTGAACCCAACCAATAGGGCAGTCGACGCGGGGGGCTTCCTGTACACACCACTGCTCACGTTAGGGTTGAAGGACCCGCAGAACCTCGGTCCTACATTCGCAGGCAGTCTGTCTTTCGTGATTGCCGTCATCAGCAACTTCCTATGGAACCGCTACTGGACGTATCCCGATTCACGCAGCAAACCGTTGGTACGCCAGTTTGTTCAGTTCTTCTTCGTGAACTTGACCGGCATCGTGATTCGAGTTCCCATTCTGACGTTTACCCACCGCCCCTTTGCCCGGCTGATCCAGACCGTTGTACCGCCCCTCGCCGCCCAGGCCGAGCGCCTGGGGAGCAATATGGCCCTGGCCCTGGCGGTCGGCATCGTCCTGTTCTGGAATTTCTTTATCAACCGCGTCTGGACCTATAACGACGTGGCATAGAAGAGCGAGCTTTTCGATGCAGATCGCCATCGACTACACAGCCGCCGCCCGGCAAGGCGCTGGGATCGGGAGATATGCTCGCGAGTTGATCGACGCTGTCTTGGCCGTCGCCAGCGATCACGAGTTTGTGCTGTTGACGGCGTCCGCCGGCCTGGGCGAAGCCTGGACACACACGCAGCAGCGATTGCGCGAGGTAGCGTCGCATCCCAGCAACCTGACGTTCCGCGACCTTCCACTCACCGACGATTGGATGGCTCGCTTGTGGCAGCGCCTGCGCCTCCCCCTGCCCGCCGAATGGATCACCGGTCGCGTGGACGCCTTCTACTCGCCGGATTTCGTCCTGCCGCCGCTGCGCCGGCGCACCCGCGCGCTGTTGACCGTCCACGATCTCTCGTTTCTGCGCCACCCGGAGACGTTCCCACCGAAGCTGGGCGCATACCTCAACCGGGCCGTCCCGCGCAGCGTCGCCCGCGCCGACCACATCCTGGCCGATTCCGAGGCCACACGGCGCGATCTGCTAGAACTGCTCGACGTCCCGCCCGGCAAAGTCACGACGCTCTACGGCGGCGTCTCCCTGCGCTTCACCCCGCAACCGGCCGACGACGAGCGCGAGCGCCTACAGGCACAGTACGGCGTCGGCGCGCGGCCCTACATCCTCGCCGTCGGCACCGTCCAGCCGCGCAAGAACTACGTCCGCCTGATGGAGGCCTGCGACCCGCTGGCGGCCCAGCGCGATCTCGATCTGGTCATCGTGGGCCGCCCGGCGTGGCTCTCCGAACCGATCCTCGCGGCAGCGGAACAGCGGCCCTACGTCCACCTGATGGGCTTTTTCGACGATGCCGACCTACCCGCGCTTTACCGGCAGGCGGAGGCGCTGGCCTTTCCCAGCGTGTACGAAGGCTTCGGGTTTCCCCCCCTCGAAGCGATGGCCTGCGGCACGCCCGTCGCCGCCTCCACCGCTTCCAGCGTGCCGGAAGTCGTCGGTGACGCCGGGCTGCTGGTCGATCCGCTGGACGTTCCGGCGTGGACGGCGGCGCTGACGCGGGCGATCGACGACAAGACGCTGCGCGCAACCCTGCGCCAGGCCGGATTGGCGCGCGCCGCGACCTTCACCTGGGTGCGGACAGCGCAGGCGTGGCTGAACCTGCTCACAACAATAAGCGCTTAATCTCAAATTTCAAGGAGAACCTATGCAATACGACTACGACATCATTATCGTGGGAACCGGCCCCGCCGGCGCGTCGACCGCGTTGCATTTGGTGCAAATCGCACCGGAGTTGGCGAAGCGCACCCTGATGTTAGAAAAAGAACGCCACCCGCGCCCCAAGCTCTGCGGCGGCGGCGTTCTTCAGGATGGCGAGTTTATCCTGAGCCGCCTGGGGATGGATATCGACACAGTGCCGCACGTCGTTGTCAAAGAGGCGCACTTTCAATTCGAGGGACGCGGCTTCTTTATCGCGCGCCAGCCGGTCAGTTTTCGGGTTTTCGCCCGCGACCTGTTCGATCAATGGTTGGCAGACGAGGCGCGACAGCGCGGCATCCAGATTGTGGAGGGGACCCGCGTTCGCAAGGTCACGCCCACCGATGGCGGCGTCATTGTGGAGACGGATCAAGCCGCCTATACGGCCCGCGCCGTGGTGGGCGCCGACGGTTCGCTCAGCGTCGTCCGGCGCGCTGTGCCGGGGGCGCGCACCGGACACACGGCGCGGCTGCTCGAGTTCTACATTCCCCCGGAAAACACGCCCCCGGAAAACCATGACAAGGGCATCTTCGATTACAAAGTCATCGGGCAGGGTGTCCAGGGGTACGTGTGGAACTTCCCGATGCTCAGTGATGGGCGTCCTGCCCGCAACCGCGGCATCTTCGACCTGCGGATGCACGACAGCCCGTTACAAGACCTGCGCCCCATTTTGCAGCAAGCCGTCGCGGAGGACGGGCAAACGCTGGAAGACTACGCGCTCCACAGCCATCCCATTCGCTGGTTCGATCCCGAGGATAGCTTCGCAGCGCCCCACATCCTGCTGGCGGGCGACGCGGCCGGCGTCGATCCCACCTATGGCGAGGGCATTTCTTTCGCGTTAGGCTACGGCGAACTCGCCGCTCACGAACTCAAGGCCGCTTTTGCGCGGGACGATTTCTCCTTCAGTGGGTACAAAACGCGCATCCTCAAAAGCCGTATGGGCGTGATCCTCAAACGCCGGCGACGTCTGGCGGCGATGCTCTACAGCATTCGCAACCCGAACATCCAGCGTCTCATTTGGTGGCGACTCAACTTCCTTCTCAGGTGGTACGTCGAAACCTTCTTGATCGATTGGGCCAAGTAATACTGCCGGTTCTTGACTGTTCACAATCGAATAAATGCGCTACAATATTCGCGCTCGATTGCCGGACGAACAGCTAAAACTATCAGAGTATCGAGGAGGACTACCGTGACACAACATTACACCATCGCCGTCCTCGGCGGGACGGGCAACGAAGGCCCCGGCCTCGCCATGCGCTGGGCCAAAGCCGGGCATACCGTCATCATCGGTTCGCGGGAGGCCGAAAAGGCACAGCGCGTCGCCGCTGAGATTAACGCGAAATTGGGCGCCCCTCTCGTAACCGGCGCAGCCAACAGCGATGCCGCGCTCACCTGCGACGTCGCTGCGCTGACCGTGCCCTACGCCGCGCAAAATGCCCTGCTCGAAACGCTCAAGGACGCCCTGCAAGGCAAAACACTGATCAACGTGGCGCTGAAGCCGCCCAAAGTCGCCC
>JAKJAB010000042.1 GCA_022707725.1 Chloroflexota bacterium
GAACACCGACTTCCTCAACATGCTCGAGCGCGAGCGGCTGGAATCCAAGAAGATTTCCAAGACATCGGCTGTGACCAGCCAGGTGCCCTACGACCTGGGCGCGAAGAACATCCACGTCGGCCCCAGCGACTACGTCCCGTGGCTCGAAGACCACAAGTACTGCTACATCAAGATGGAAGGCACAACCTTCGGCAATGCGCCGCTGTTGCTGGAAGCGAAACTGGAAGTGTGGGACAGCCCCAACAGCGCGGGTGTCATCATCGACGCCATTCGCACGGCAAAGATCGCGTTGGATCGCGGGTTGGCGGGGGCGATTGTGGAGCCATCCGCGTACTTTATGAAATCGCCGCCGGTGCAGTTCTCCGACGAGCAGGCGCATGAACGGCTCGAAGCCTACATCGCCGGCGACACAGTCACGGTGTTAGGGCCAGAGGCGATCAAAGACAAATAGCGCCGTCTCCACCTAAGCTATACAAACGCGTGATGCGTGACCTTTTTGCGGGTCACGCATCACGCTTCACGTAGCACACTTTAGCAGAGGCTCGCAATCACCATCAACAACCCAACCAGCGCCAGCGGAATCCCCACAATTGCGCCGACGATAGTCAGGCTGACGATGACGCCCGCGATCAGCAGCACCAGCCCCACGATCCCCACGACCAACCGCCCGGTCAGACCGATGATCCAGAAGATCAGCTTGAAGAGCAACACGAACGGGAAAAAGATCAATTTGATTAAGAATTCCATTGTTATCCTCCAGTAACTAAATGTTTTTGTAATTTGTCATTGACTTACATATACACTACGTAAGTGAATTACAAAGGTTGCATGAATTGCAGGAATTTAGGCGTTTGCCGACCACGAATTTGGAACGAATAAACAAATGGAGAGTGCGCTCTCCGAGCGTGCTCGTTCGTGGGCAATGGCTTTCTGTGGTACAATCGAATAGAGTTCAATTTGCTGTTGAGTTATGAGCATATTCTAGATGACACCATGTTAGGCACACAAGTAGGTATCTATGATCGAAATCGTCAAAGCTATCAAAGCAAAAGATTGGCACTCCTTGCAGGAGGCTGTTGCCAGGCTTGTCGATTCGCCTAATTTATCGGTAAATGCTTTGCAAGGAATTCTAGAAACTTTCCCATCAATCGTAGCGGCATTTCCTGATCAATCGATAGTCGAACATCAAGATCACAATATTGTCTGGCATCGTTACGAGACGCTAATTTGGGAAATCGGAGAGACATTTCGGCAAATCTTCAAGAAACATGAACAGCTTCGGAAGGAGCCAAATCTTCTCCGCGAACTTGAACAAGTTGCCTTGAATACGCAGTTTGGTAAGGGTCGTGAAAGTTTTGTGATGCTTCTTGGGCGATACGGAAACCAGGACGTTATTAACACTCTCAAGTCATTGCTCGAAGATCGAGAAGTTCAAGGCCACGCAATCTATGCTCTTCGATTGATTGGAGCATCCGAAGTCCAAGATGACATTCGCCCATTTCTCCAATCGTCAAAGACGTGGGTCCGCAATGAGGCAAAAAAGTATTTTGTGAAACTAGAGAAACAGCAGATGAATTTCGCGCACTAATATCAGCGAGTCTTGCCCGTCCGGCTACCAAACAACATCATAATTGGAGTACTTGGAATGAATAACCAGAATTTACAACTCCAATCAATTGACGTAGGGCAACGCATCCTTCTCAGGGATCAGATTCTTGGTGATGTATGAAACTCACGCCAAACCAGAACGCCATTATTCAGCCCCCTTTCAACCGTAAAACCTTCCTCGAAGGCCCTGCCGGGACCGGGAAGACGACGGCGGGCGTCGCGCGGATGCTCTTCAGGCTGATGAGCGACGTTTCGGCGAATCGTCTCTTATTGCTGTGGCCGGTCTCCGACCGTACCACCGCAAGCCCAGGCGAGGGTTAGGCGGGCGCGGGCGCAGACCGGCCCGAGCAGTTCCCAATAATTTATCCTATACCCGCTGATTCGTGGTCAACGTCTTTCTGTGGTACAATGAAATGGGACAAAAAATTCATGTATCGTGATGAAAGGGTAATGCTATGACGACCACGGCAGCCGCTTTCCCTGGAGCTTTTCAGCAATTACTTAAGTTATACCGGCATCGTCCTGATGTTGTGGACGATGCAATAGGCCGTTTGTTGCAGGAAGATCAGGAATTGCGCTGGTCTATGATTATCGGCGCCTACCGTGACGGCGACATCAACTTGGGTAAAGCGGCAGAATTACTAGGATTGCACGAGCTGGCGCTTCGTGAGCGTTTCATCGAATTGGGCATCCCTGTGCGTATCGGCGCATCGGATGTGGCCGAAGCGCGGGCCGAAGCTGATGCAATCTCAAACTGGTTCAATGTCGAGCTATGATCGTTCTGCTAGATAACACCGTATTATCCAACTTCGCACTTGTTGGATATGCCGACCACTTGCGGTTCATCCTCGGCGAAATGGCAGCAACTACCCCCCAAGTTTTGCAAGAGTTTGAACGTGGTGTGGAACTGGGATTTCTTCCTGTCGTGGATTGGAGTTGGCTGCGAGTTTTGACATTCACGCCACAAGAAAAAGCGATTTATAAGCAACTTTGCGAGCGTCTGAACGCAGGAGAAGCTTCGTGCTTGGCCATTGCCGCACAACGAAAAGGCCGTGTTTTAACTGACGACCGTGATGCACGCTGGGTAGCAACACAAATGCAAATCCCAATCAGCGGCACACTAGGTCTTCTACGATACCTGGTTAAACGTGAAGATTTATCCTTATCGGCTGCGGATCAACTCTTACGTGAGATGATCGAGTTGGGATACCGTTCACCGATTGAGTCTATCGCTGAGCTTCTATAAGAATCCGTGGAACTGACCGATTCCCAAAACGCCATTATTCAGTCGCCGTTCGAGCGTAAAATCTTCCTCGAAGGCTCCGCCGGGACCGGGAAGACGACGGCGGGCGTTGCGCGGATGCGCCACATGCTGACGAGCGGCGTTCCGGCGGATCGCCTCCTCGTGCTGACGCCGCAACGGACGCTCGCCGCGCCCTACGATGAGGCGCTGCGCCATCCTGACGTGGCCGCAGGAGGACTGGTGAACATCGCCACGGTGGGCGGCCTGGCCCGGCGTATGGTCGATTTGTTCTGGCCGCTCGTCATCGAGGAGGCCGGGTTCGGCGCGCAGGACGAACGGCCCACGTTCCTCACGTTGGAAACGGCGCAGTACTATATGGCGCGCATCGTCAGCCCGCTGGTGGAGGAACAGGGCTACTTCGACGCCATCAACATCGACCGCAACCGGCTCTACAGCCAGATTCTCGACAACCTCAACAAGGCCGCCGTCGTCGGTTTTCCCTACACCGAGATCGCCGAGCGGCTGCGCGGCGCATGGGTGGGCGAGTCGGCCCAGGCGCGCGTCTACGACCAGGCGCAGGACTGCGCGGCGCGCTTCCGCCGCTATTGCCTCGAACACAACTTGCTCGACTTTTCCCTGCAAGTTGACGTCTTCTTCGCCCACCTGTGGACGGAGCCGCTGTGTCGCGACTACCTGCTGAATAGCTACACCCACCTGCTCGTGGACAACGTCGAAGAGGACGTACCCGTGGCCCACGATCTCGTCTACAGCTGGCTGCCCCACGCGGAATCGGCGCTCGTCATCTGCGACCAGGACGCCGGCTATCGCAGCTTCCTCGGCGCGGACCCGGTGAGCGCCGCTGCCCTGCGCGATCTGTGCGACGAACGCGTGACGTTCACCGGGTCGTTCGTGACCTCGCCGGAGATGCAGGCGTTTGGCGACACGCTGTCGCGAATCCTGCAACCCGGCGCTGTGAGTGCGCCGCCCGTCGTCCAGCCGCCGCCGAACCTCACGAACGTGCTGCGCTTCGAGAGCTGCCGCTATCACCCCGACATGCTCGACTGGACCGCCGACGCCATCGCCGCGCTCGTCCACAACGACGGCGTCCCGCCCGGTGAGATCGTCGTGCTTGCGCCGTTCCTCACCGACGCGCTGCGCTTCTCGCTCACGCACCGCCTGGAACAGCGCGACGTGCCCGCGCGGTCGCACCGGCCTTCGCGCGCGCTGCGCGAAGAACCCGCCACGCAGACTTTGCTCACGTGGGCGGCGCTCGGCCACCCCGCCTGGGGCGTCGTCCCCACGCGCTACGACGTGGCCTACGCGCTGATGCAGACCATCGCCGATCTCGACCTGGTGCGCGCGCACTTGCTGGCGGAGGTGCTCTATCGGGTGAAAGACAAAACGCCCGCGTTGGCCCCCTTCGACGGGGTGAATCCCGACATGCAGCAGCGCATCACCTACCTCTTTGGCGGGCGCTACGAGGCGTTGCGAATCTGGCTGGACGCCTATCGCGCCGCAGCCCCCGCGCCGCTGGACCACTTTCTGGCGCGGCTCTTCGGCGAGGTGCTGTCGCAATCGGGCTACGGCTTCCACCAGGATTTCGACGCGGCGCGGACGGCGGCGACGTTGATCGAGTCGGTGCAGAAATTCCGCTGGATCGCCGCCGACCTGCCCGCCGGCAAACCGCTCGGCCAGGAATACCTGGAAATGGTGCAGCGCGGCGTCATTGCGGCGCAGTATTTGCAGCCCTGGCAAGAACGCGACGAGAACGCCGTGTTGCTGGCCCCGGCCTACACCTTCCTGCTGGGCAACCAACCGGTGGACGTGCAGTTCTGGCTCAACGTCGGTGGGACGGGCTGGTGGGAGCGCCTGTACCAACCGCTGACGCACCCCTACGTGCTCAGCCGCCGCTGGTCGAAAGGCCAGCCGTGGACGGACACGGAGGAAGTCGCCGCGCGGCAACTGTCGCTGCACCGGCTCGTCGCCGGGTTGGTGCGCCGCTGCCGGAAGACAGTCTATCTGGGCCTGAGCGAACTCGGCGAGCAGGGGTACGAACAGACGGGGCCGCTGCTCAAGGCGATACAGCGGGTGCTGCGAGCGCAAAGCTGATTCCTGCCCTCAGCTTGTCGCGCCTAACATCCCCTTGCAGAAGTAGCGGTTGAGGAAAGTAAATCTTCGACGCTGCGTAGAAGTGCTCCAACGCGCCTGATCGCCTCGAGCCGGTTTAACTTATCGCACATGCCCTCTAGCGCCTGCCAATCTTTGCGCGCTGCCAGCAATAGGGCGCGCGCCTCGTTACAATCGGCCTCAGATCTGTCCATACAGCACTTTCCCCTCGCGCAAGGCCCGTGCGATAATGTGATTGCGCGCGTCGCGCCACTGCTCGACCTCATCACGGCTGTAGACCAAAATATCCTTGGCGACCATAAACCGGGCCAGCGCCCGCCACAGGCGCGTCATCTCTTTGCGGCGATCACGATGCGGACCAAATGGAGCAGACTGGACAATTAGCAAATCCACATCCGAATCCGGGCGCGCCTGACCGGTGGCATACGAACCGAACAGGATGATTGCCTCTGGCTGAACTTCCTGCGCTGCGACCGCTGCCATTTCACGAATCACTGCGTCATTCACGATTTTTCCCGCCGGTATCTTGGTCTGCGCCATCGCTCACCTCCACCTACAGTATAGCCGAGGTCAGCCCCCGCGTCAATCGTCTTGTGTGTATCCGGCGCAGTAGTACAATACATGCGATTCATAATTCACCCTTAAGGAGATCAACTATGCCTGACATTCGATTCGACACGTTTTACCGCTACGACGATCTCACCCGCATCCTCGAAGCCTACGCTGAGGAGTATCCGCAGCTCGTGCAAGTGACGAGCATCGGCAAGAGCTACGAGGGGCGCGACTTATGGCTGGCGACCGTCACCAACACGGCAACCGGCCCGGCAGAAGAGAAACCGGCGTTCTGGGTGGATGGCAACATCCACGCCACCGAACTGTCGCCCTCGACCGCCTGCCTGTATCTGCTCAACAAGCTGGTGACGGTTTACGGCGACGACACGGATGTCACCCGTGCGCTCGATACGCGCGCGTTCTACATCTGCCCGCGCGTGAATCCCGACGGCGCGGAGTGGGCGCTCGCCGACAAGCCCCGCTACATCCGCTCCAGCACGCGCCCCTATCCCTACGACGAGGAACCGCTCGGCGGCCTGGTGACGGAAGACATCGACGGCGACGGACGGATGCTCACGATGCGCATCCCCGACCCCAACGGCGCATGGAAGGTCTGCCCGGAGGAGCCGCGCCTGATGGTGCGCCGCGACCCCACCGAGACCGGCGGGCAATACTATCGCCTGTTGCCCGAAGGCCCCATCCAGGATTACGACGGCGTGACGATTGCGATTCAGCCGAAAAAAGAGCGCCTCGACCTCAACCGCAACTTCCCCGAACACTGGCGGCAGGAAGTCGAGCAACGCGGGGCCGGGTCGTATCCCGCTTCGGAGCCGGAGGTTCACGCGATGGTGCAGTTCATCGCCAGCCACCCCAATATCAGCGGCGGCGTGGCGTTTCACACGTACAGCGGCGCGCTCCTGCGCCCCTACGACGACCGCGACGACAAAGAATTCCCCGTGGAAGACCTGTGGACGTTCCAGAAGATCGGCGCGAAGGGCACGGAAATCACCGGCTACCCCAACGTCTCCGTCTACCACGATTTCCGCTATCACCCCAAGGAGATCATCACCGGCGGGTTCGATACGTGGTTCTACGAGCAGATGGGCGCGTTCGGCTGGACGGTGGAGATTTGGAGTCCGCAACGCCAGGCCGGCATCGAGGAGTACAAGTTCATCGAGTGGTGGCGCGAGCACCCGCTGGAAGACGATCTCAAGCTGCTCGAATGGAGCGACGAGGTCCTGGACGGCAAAGGCTACGTCGAATGGTACGCCTTCGAGCATCCGCAGTTGGGACCGGTGGAGCTAGGCGGGTGGGACAACGTGTACGCCTTCCGCAATCCCCCGCCGCAGTTTGTGGAGAAGGAAGTGGCGCTCTTCCCCGATTGGATCCTCTGGCAATGCCTGATCTCGCCGCGCCTGGAGTTGTACGAAGCGAGCGCCAAACCGTTGGGCGACGGGACCTACCGCGTGCGGTTGGTCATCCACAACACCGGTTGGCTGCCTACCTACGGGACGAAAAAAGCGGTCGAGAAGAAAGTCGTGCGCGGCGTCATCGCCGAGATCGCGCTACCAGAGGGCGCGACGCTGGAAACCGGCAAGCCGCGCGAGGAACTGGGCCAACTCGAAGGCCGCGCCTACAAGCAGGTTTTCGGCGACGTTGACCCGACGGAAGACCGTCTCAAAGTCGAGTGGGTCGTCCGCGCCCCGCAAGGCGGCGTCGTCAACCTCGTCGCCCGTCACGACCGCGCCGGCGTCGTCCGCGCGGAAGTGGTGTTGGGTGAAGGGTAATTGGTAACGGGTAATTGGTAATGGGGGCAACCTTCCAACCGCGACCCAGGCAACGCCAGGTGCTCGCCTACAAGGGCGGGCGAATGGGCGTTGCGGCGGTGCCGGGCAGTGGGAAGACGTGGACGCTGTCGCTGCTGGCGGCGAAGCTGATCGCCGAAGGAAATCTGGGCGACGAGCAGGAAGTGCTGGTCGTCACGCTGGTCAACTCCGCCGTGAGCAACTTCGCCGGGCGGGTGGCGCGCTTCGTGCAGGAGCGTGGGCTGTTGCCCAACGTCGGCTACCGGGTGCGCACGCTGCACGGCCTGTCGCACGACATCGTGCGCGAGCGCCCGGCGCTGGCCGGCCTCGCCGACGATTTCCAGATCATCGACGAACGCGCCGCTCAGGAAATCCTGCAAGACGCCGCGCAGGTCTGGGTCCGCAGTCATCCTTACAGCCTGGATGCCGTCCTCTCCGCCGATCTTGACGAAACCCGCGCGGAGGGCGTGCGACGCGGGCGCTGGCAGGACTACGTCACCGGGCTGGCGACCAGCTTCATCAAGCAGGCCAAAGACCTGCAACTGACGCCCGCCGATTTGCGCTACCGGCTGGACCAGTTCCCCGAAGAACTCGCGCTGCTAGAAATGGGCTACGCGATCTATGCCGACTACCAGCGCGCGCTGGCTTACCGCGGGGCGGTGGACTTCGACGATCTCATCCGCCTGGCGCTGCAAACGCTGCGGCTCGATCCGGCGTTCCTGGCGCGGCTGCGCGAACGCTGGCCTTACATCCTCGAAGACGAGGCGCAGGATAGCAGTCGCCTGCAAGAGGAAATCCTCAAGCTGCTTGTGGGGCCGGAGGGCAACTGGGTGCGCGTCGGCGATCCCAACCAGGCGATTTACGAGACGTTCACCACCGCCAGCCCGGAATATCTGCGCCGATTCATGAAACAGCCGGGCGTCCGGGCGCGGGATCTGCCGAACTCCGGGCGCTCGATGCAGAGCGTCATCAATCTGGCGAACTACCTCATCCGCTGGAGCAATGATGCGCATCCCGTTCCGGCGATCCGCAGCGCGCTCGCCACGCCGTACATCAGGCCGACGCCGCGTGGCGACCCGCAGCCAAATCCGTCCGATGCGCCGGAAAACGTCCACCTCACCGCGCGCGGACTCTCGCCACAGCAGGAAATCGAAGCGGTCGTGCGTTCGCTGGAACGCTGGCTGCCGGAGCACAAAGACGAAACCGTCGCCGTGCTCGTCCCGCGCAACGATCGGGGCTTCGAGGTGGCGAACGCGCTGAAAGCCAAGAACATCCCCTGCGTCGAACTGCTGCGCAGCACCCGCTCCACGCGAGAGGCGGCGGGCGCGTTGACGCACCTGTGTTATTATCTCGCGGAACCGACGTCGGCCAAAAAGCTGGCGACGGTCTACCGCGTGTGGCAGCGTGCAGCGCGTGAGGACCCGGTGTTGGAAGCCCGTGTGGAAGACATCGCCAAGCGCCTGCGGCAGATCGCGCGCGTGGAGGACTACCTGTGGCCCCGCGCCGACCGCGATTGGCTGGCTGAACAGAATATGGAGAACGCCGACCCGCTGCTGCACGATCACCTGGTCGAATTCCGCGTTTTGGTGCAGCGCTGGCAAGGGACGACGACGCTGCCTATCGACCAAATTATCCTCACGCTGGCGCAAGACCTGTTCACCGCGCCCGCCGACCTCGCCATCGCCCACAAGCTGGCCGTGGTGCTGCGGCAGGCCGCCAACGCGCATCCCGAATGGCGGCTGCCGGAGCTGACACAGGAATTGGCCGTCGTCGCCAAAAACGAGCGCAAGTTCCTCGGCTTCAGCGACGAGGACACGGGCTTCGATCCCGATGCGCACAAGGGCGAGGTCATCATCTCGACGATCCACAAGGCGAAGGGCTTGGAGTGGGACAAGGTGTACCTGCTGTCGGTCAACGACTACGACTTCCCCTCGGCGCTGCCGCAGGACAGCTTCATCTCGGAAGCGTGGTTTGTGCGCGATCACTTGAACCTGGAAGCGGAGGTGCTGGCGCAGTTGAAGGCTTTCTACGAAAATCCCGATCTCTTCATCTACGACGAGGGGACCCCCACACTGCGCGCGCGCCATGACTACGCCGCGGAGCGGTTGCGCCTGCTCTACGTCGGCATCACCCGCGCGCGCAAGGCCCTCACAATGACGTGGAACACCGGGCGGCGCGGCACCGCGCAACCCGCCGTGCCGTTCATCGCGCTGCAAACGTGGTGGGAGATGGAAAAGGAAAACATCACCTCAACGGATTGAACGGATTCCAACGGATTTTTCCGTTCTACCCGTTAAAGCCGTTGAGATTTTTAGGAGTTCCCATGTGGGATTCCACACCAACGAGGATGAAAAGGATTTCCTCAACGGATTCAACAGAATTTAACGGATATTTTTCCGTTGAATCCGTTCGATCCGTTGAGGCTATTTTCAGAGGAGGAAAACGATGGCCCGTAAAACGAAGAGTGAAACTGTCCCCGAGGCAATGAAACCGCGCTACGATGAAATTGTGGCGCTGACGGATGCATTCTGTGAGGAACACCTCGACGCCGAATACGCGCAGGTGTGCCGTCAAATGGCCGCGACGTTGGCCCGCAAACGCCCTTCGCCTTTGCTCGGCGGCCGGCCGAGAACCTGGGCGGCGGCCATCGTCCATACGGTAGGGAGCGTGAATTTCTTGTTCGACAAAACGCAGACCCCGCACATGCGCGCCGACGAACTCGCCGGGTTGTTCGGGCTGAGCAAGGGTAGCGTCAGCGCAAAATCGAAGCAAATCAAAGACCTGCTGAATATCGGCGTCTTCGATCCTGACTGGACTCTGCCGAGCAAAATGGACGCGAACCCTATGGCGTGGATGGTTTCCGTGGACGGCCTCATTGTGGACGCGCGCAGCCTTCCCTGGCCTTATCAGGAGGAAGCCTATCGCAAGGGATTGATTCCGTACCTTCCCGATCCTGGCGATGAATAATACGCAATCTGTCGAAAAATCCGGTTGTGTGAAAGATGACGATTCCCGCCGACCTTCAATTTAGCCAGGCCAGCTTGCAAGACTTCGTGGATTGCCCACGACGGTTTTATCTGCGCTACGTGCTGCGCGTGACGTGGCCCGCCGTCGCCGCCGAGCCGGTCGAGGAGTACGAACGCCACCAGCAGTTGGGGTTGACGTTCCACCGGATGGTGCAACAGCATTTGGTCGGCATCCCGGAGGCGCGGCTGACGCCGCTCGCCGCCGATCCCGACCTGGAACGTTGGTGGCGCAACTACTGCGTCTACCGCCCTGCCGAGATGCTGCCAGATACAACCCGCTACCCGGAGGCCACGCTGACGGCGGCGCTGGCAGGACGGCGTTTGCTGGCGAAGTACGATTTGGTGGTAGTACAGCCTGGACAACGGGCCGTCATCTTCGACTGGAAAACATCGCCCAAGCGCGGCAAGCCGCTCACGCTGAAGGCGCGCTTGCAGACGCGCGTCTATCGCTACTTGCTCGCCCGCGCTGGAGCGCACCTCAACGGCGGGCAGCCCTTCGATCCCGCGCAAATCGAGATGGTCTACTGGTTCGCCGAACATCCCGAAGCACCGGTGCGCTTGCCCTATGACGCGGCGCAGTACCACGACGACAAAGTCTACCTGACCGGCCTCATCGAACAAATCCTCTCCCTGGATGAAGATGCCTTCCTTCTAACGGAGGACGAACGCCGCTGCGCCTACTGTCCCTACCGCTCGTACTGCGACCGGGGTGTCAAAGCTGGTACACTGGGTGACGATGAAGACGATGCAACTGAGGATTTCGCAGAACTACGTGTGGAATTTGATTTCGAGCAAATCGCGGAGATCGCATTTTGAGGTCGAGATTTTGCAAGTGTAGCGACCCAGCTTAGAGCAGCGCGAATGTGCGTTTGCGATGGTTGGATGCTAAAGCGCAGTTAATGCGCATTTAAGCCATGGCGCGCGATCAAACGGAAGAAAAGTGCGGCGAGGATAAGCGCGGCAACATTGGAGAGCGTCGTCACGGCAAACGGCAATCCCACGGCGATCTCCACCAACGCGCCGCCAATGAGCGAGCCGACGATCATCCCGGCATTCCAGAGCAGGTGCAGGAAGCCGAAGATGCGCCCGTGTTCTTCCACGGGAGCGGCGTCGGCGACGAGGGTGGGCATCAGCGTGGAGAGCGCCCACGCCGCGCTCACCCCCAGAATGCCGAAGACGTAAATGCCCCACAGCACATCCGAGAAGAATGTCGCGCCGACGGTTGCCACGATCAGGATGCTGTAGTTGATCAGCGTAGGCGCACGGCGACCCAGACGATCGGCGGCGCGCCCGGCGATAATCTGTGCGAGCGAAGCCACGATCAACATGATCGTCGTGAACAATGCTACGGCTGTGTTGCTTCCGGAATGGGCCTTGATCAACAGCGGAAGCAACACCATCGCCATGCCGTAGTAACAGGTGGGGAGAAAGCGCAGCATCCCCAGGGTGAGGATAATCGGGCGGCGCACGATGTTCCCATAGCTCATCAACGCGCGGAACGGCGCGCTGTGCGTCTCTGTAGTTGCGTGCGATTGGCGCGGCAGCAACCCCGCCGTCACTGCCCCGGCCAGCGAGAGTCCCACCAGCGCCCAGCCCAGCGCGCTAAAGCCGTACTGATCGAGCAGCCAGCCCGCGCCGGGACTGCTCAACGCGCCGCCGAGGGTGAACCCCCAGTTGTAGAGCGCCGAAAGCGCGCCCAGGTTCGCCTTGCTGACAGCGGCGTTCAGGTAGCTTTGCCCGCCTAACGTGATGAACGTCAATCCAATCACGCCGACGATCCACAACACCGTCACCAGCCACAGCGCACGGGTGAAGTAAAACGCGCTGCCCAAAGCGGACGCCGCCAATCCCAACGCCAGCGCCCATTTGTGCCCGATGCTATCCGACACGGTGCCGCCGATCAGCGAGGTGATCATCCCCACAAACTGTCCAGCCGCGACGATGGCGGAGGCTGCCGCGGCGGTGTAGGCCAACTGCTCGGTGGCGTAGATGGGGAAAAAAGAACGCATTGGTGAGATGATGATGCCCGCCAGCAGTTGCACGAGGAGCAACAGCAGGACAGGCCAGTGTTTGACGAAATTGGTTTTGAACATCGCCAACATTGTACTCCCTAACAGACGATGCGCAATACGCAGCGATGCGGGTTGCCAACTCGCGCCACATTTGGTGCTCGTCCGTGAGTGTGGATTCACGGTAACGTGCTAAAATACAGGGAAATCATCCGGGAGGCGTATGAGATGGAGTACAGACGACGGGTTTGGGTGTGGTGGTTACTCGGTCTGGTCATCGTGGGAGGGTTTTTGCTGTTGCACGGCAATCTTCAGGCGCAAGCGCAAACGGGCCAATATCCCGGATTCCATGTCCAAGGCCGTTACCTCTACGACCGATTTGGCAACAAGATCATCCTCTACGGTGTGAACAAGATGGTCATCTACACCGACCGCGACGGTATCCCGGCGTTCCCCGAAATCGCCAAGACCGGCGCGAACGTCGTGCGCATCGTCTGGTTGGTGGAAGGTTCGGCAGAAGAGCTGGACATCGCCATCACCAACGCTATCAATCACCAGTTGATCCCGATGGTGGACTGTCACGATTCGACAGGGAAATGGGATAACTTGCAACTCTGTGTCGATTACTGGGTGCGACCGGACGTTCTCTCCGTGCTCAAGAAGCACGAAGCGTATCTGCTCATCAACATCGCCAACGAGGCTGGCAATAGCATCGTGCCCGACGATCAATATCGCGCGGGATACGCGCTGGCGATCTGGCGAATGCGCGCGGCGGGCATCCACGTTCCACTGATCATCGATTCCTCCGGGTGGGGGCAGGACATCAACGGCTTGCAGAAGAACGGGCCACACTTGATTGAGATCGATCCCGACCACAACTTGATGTTCTCCATTCATATGTGGTGGCCGAGCGCGTGGCGCGGTTCGCAGGTGGCGCAACTCGTTATCGATGAAATCAAGGAGTCGGTAGACCTGGATCTGCCGCTCATCGTCGGCGAGTTCGCGCACAAGGGGCCGGGCTGTAGCTGCTGCATCCCCTACCAAACGATTATCGAACAGTGCGCGCTCAACGAAGTTGGCTATCTACCGTGGTCGTGGGGGCCGGGGAACAGCGATTGCGCGGAAATGGACATGACCGAGGACGGCACCTTCGACACGCTGCATAGCTGGGGGCTGGAAGTGGCCGTCACCAGCACGTACAGCATCCGCAATCTCGCCGTGCGCCCGAAATGGATCGTCGCCGCGACACCGATCCCCACCCCGACGCCTGCGCCGACGCCCACCCCGCTGCCCGCGCCCACAGGCATCCTCTCGGTCGGGCGACCGGTCGAAGTTTCCTCTGTCGAGAGCACCAACCTGACGGGTGAGAATGCTGTAGACGGGCGATTGAACTCGCGCTGGGCGTCTGCGTACACCGATCCACAGTTCATCACGGTTGACCTGGGCGAAGTCCGCGACATCGCCCGCATCGTGCTGGTCTGGGAAACAGCCTACGGCAAGGAATACAAGCTGCAAGTCTCCGATGACAATGTGACGTGGACGGATCTCGTCCACGAAACGGCCGGCGACGGCGGGCAGGACGATCGTCTCGTGGCGGCGCGCGGGCGCTACGTGCGCATGGAGGGACTGAAACGCGGGACCGAGTGGGGCTATTCGCTGTGGGAATTCTGGGTCTTCGACCGGGTGGACGTCCCACTGCCGGAGCCGGATACAACCGGCGACGTCATCGCCCCCGTTGATCTGCGCCCGGACCTCGTCGTGAGCAAGGTGAGTTGGATCGAAGATCCGCCTGTCAAAGATGAAGGGCTGACTTTCCGCGCTGTCGTCAAAAATCAGGGCGCTGCCGCAGTGCTGGGTGGGTTCCGCTGTGGGTTCTTGGTCAACGGCGAACTCGTTAGTTGGGCTGAGACGGCCTACCCGCTAGCGCCCAACACAGAGATGATCCTCGTCGCTAACAACGGGCCTGACAACAAGCCGCGCTGGGAACCCAGCGACACCGGGCCATTCATTGTCCTCGCCTGGGTGGACGCGCCTGAGGCCGATGCGCCAGAGGGCGACACAGGCCGCGTAGAGGAGAGCGACGAGCACAACAATATGCAAACGAACTCCGATTACGTGCGCTTGTCCAAACCCGTACCCACCGACACTCCCACCCCTCAGGCAACGCCAACGCCGTCACCGACAGCCACGCCGCAGCTCATCATCGAAGAAGCTACCGCCGCGCCAGAAACACCCGAACCCTCATCTCCCACGCGCACCGTCGCGCTGATTAGCGGCACGGTGGTATTCGTCATCGCCATCGTGGGGATCATACTCTGGCGGCGCCGAAGATGAAACAGGCCGGCCACGAATGAAGCAGCGAATCGATGAATCCGTTAAGAATACGCATGGCTTACGCAACTCCACAAAACCGGACGCAGATTTACGCAGATTTTGTCGCTTCGCTTACATTTATCTGCGAAAATCTGCGTCCAATAGCTGGTTGTTCAGGCATAGTACGCAAGTCCTGTACGGTTGGATAGCACAGATCGTAAATGGCGCAGTTTCCGAAATCGTGACTGTGTGTTAGAGCACAAGTGTAAAAAGTATGGTGCGCATCACCGAAAACATCGTGATCGACGAACAAGAGTTGGACTACGCCTTCGTTCATGCTTCTGGACCGGGCGGGCAGAACGTGAACAAGGTGGCGACGGCGGTTCAGCTCCGGTTCGACGTAGCTCATTCGCCATCGCTGCCGGAGGACGTGCGGCAACGCTTGCTGCGTCAAGCCGCGGGGCACATCACCCAGGATGGCGTGCTCATCATTGACGCGCGGCAATATCGCTCGCAATGGCGCAACCGGCACGATGCCACGCAACGCCTCATCGCGTTGATCCGCCAGGCCGCCACAGTCCCAAAGCCACGCCGCGCCACCAAACCTTCACGCGCGGTCAAAGAGCGGCGGCTCCAGGCAAAACGCCAGCGCAGCGAGACCAAACGCTTGCGCCAGCCTCCCGATGAGCGGTAGTTTGTCATGGTCAAAAGATGTTTGACTTTTGTCAATCTTTGCACTACAATCTCAGTAAACCTCAGAAAACACACCAAAGTATCATATGACAGCACCATCTATGTCCCTTGACACTTTGAGGTACGCAATGATAGTTTATAACGTTAGAATAGTATACATTAGGAGGTTTCATGCCCGAATCACAGCCGACCATTGATCTGGCAAGTCTGTTCGACCAGGCGTTGAAAGCGGTTACCGAACAACGCGAGGAAATCAACGCCCTGGATGGGTTCAACGGCAACCATGGCGACAATATGGTGTCCAATATGCGTGTTGTGGCGGATGCCATTCGCACTCACGACACTGACGCTCCCTCAGAGGCCCTGCGTTCCGCTGGCTTGCGTCTGAGCGAAACCGGGCAAGGCGGCACGAGTCAATACTATGCACAGGGATTGCTACAGGCAGCGGATAAATTCACGGTCCAGTCACAGTTGGTCCGCGCCGACGGGATGACGCTGCTCGAAACCCTGCTGGGCGCTATCCCCG
>JAKJAB010000430.1:0-2988 GCA_022707725.1 Chloroflexota bacterium
GATGTCCATCCTCACGGAGATTGGCGCGGACTACACACTGGTGCTCGGCTGCGGCGGCGAACGCATCCTCCTCCACAGCGACGAAAGCGCGCTGCCCAAAAAGCACCAGCTTTTCCTCCACTTCGAGGACGGCGACTACCTCACCGTCGCCATTTCCGGGTGGGGCAACACGCTGCTCCTGCCGCGCGCGGAGGCCGGACAGCATCCGCACGTCCGGCAGGAGCGCATCACCCCGCTGGACGACGCCTTCACGTGGGACTATTTCCAGGCGTTGTTCGCGCCGTTGCTGCCGGAGAGCAAAGCCAGCCTCAAGTATTTCCTGCTCAGCGAGCCGGGGCTGTGGGGGCTGGGCAACGGCTGCCTGCAAGACATCCTCTTCCACGCGCGGCTGCATCCCCGCCGCCGCGCCGTCGAGACGAGCGAAGCGGAGCGGCGCGCGCTCTACGACAGCGTCCGCACGACGCTGCGGCAAATCGTCGAACGGGGCGGTCGCCACGACGAAGTCGACCTGTACGGCCAACCCGGCGGCTACCGGCGCATCCTCTACAGCAAGACCGTGGGCGAGCCGTGTCCCAACTGCGGCGCGCCTATCGAAAAGGCGGCCTTTATGGGCGGCAGCGTCTACTTCTGCCCGGAGTGCCAGGTCAACCCAGGCTAAGAAAGAGCCGGCCCGCGGGGCAAGATAGCATTGGTCGCGCCTGAGAGTACGAGAGGCGCGCTCGCGCTTTCGGGGAATCCTGGCAACTTGTCTAAACAGCCAAACGCTGGACGTCTCGCGTCCAGACAGCAACCCGCCGAGGCCAGCGCCAAGACGCAGAAGCTGTTGGGTGTAAATTCTGATTAACCGAATCCGCCATTTTATGCTAGAATAGGTGTAACACAGCACTGCGACAGGGGGAGCAGAATGGTATCCGACACATTAGGCAAACAACTCCATAATCGCGCAACGCGGGGTGAACCGCTATCCGAAGAAGAACAGGCGCAACTCGATGCCTGGTACGACAAACAGGACCGGAAAGAAACGATGGTTTTACGGCGAGATACACCTGCCGAGAATCAGGGTTCTCTACAAGCTGATATTGATAGCGTCTTATATCGCATCGGTCATACAGCAAAACAGATTCAAGACATTTCACAACAGAACGAAGTCTTGCGTGAAGAAATCATGCGGTTCCGGCGTCAATTGGCGCAACAAGCTACAGTTCAATTCGCATGGCAGTAGAGCCGCATATCCGCGAACAGGTGCGCCGTCGCGCCAATTTTGCCTGCGAGTTCTGTGGCATCAGTGAAACAGATACCGGCGCAGAGCTAACGATTGACCACTTTTGCCCCAGCAGCAAAGGAGGAGATGACAGTCTTGAACTACTGCGACGACTTCTTCAAGAGCAGTGAATTATGGCAAACAACTAACGTTGCGCTTGTTATAATGAAGAATCGGGATTATACTTAGCATAAGATACAGGGGCAGAGGTTTGCCATTAGGAAACGCATCGTAGTGTGGGAGGAAATCTATGAGCGCCTTGAAGTTAAGTTTATGGCGTCGTGGACGGCGCGTTGTTGGCGCTGTCAAGGATAAGGAGTTCCACTATTGGACGGTAATATCACGTGGGTTCTCGGCGATTGTGCTCTTGTTAGCGACCGGCGGCTGGATAGCGCCGGTCGTTGTCTTTGCGGCGCCGGCGACGCCGACCGGCGGCGCGACGTTCAATATCACGTGGGGTGCGCCGCCAAGTTGTGAGATGCCGCCCGCCGAAGCGGTGGCTGCGCTCGACTACGCCGCGTCGCTCTGGGGAACGTGGATTTCGTCCACCGTGCCTATCGAGGTGACGGTGTGTTGGACGCCGAACCTAAGCAGCGGAGATGCGCTGGGGACCGGTATGCCGTCGAAGTACATTTACAACTTCTCCGGCGCGCCTTTGGTCAACACCGCCTACCCCATTGCGTTAGCCAACGCGCTCAGCGGCACCGACCTGGAACCCACGTGGGCAGATATGGCGCTACAATTCAAGTCCGATACGACGTGGTCTTTCGTGCTAACACCGACGCGCCTCACTGCCCCTGTTAGCGGCGAAGACTTCGTCTCGGTGGCGCTGCACGAGCTGGCCCACGGGTTGGGTTTCGTCGGCAATATGTATGAGAGCTACAATGTTGGGTTTTGCGGCAATGGCCCAGTCGGCTACCTTTACCCCTGCCCCACGCCCTACGACTGGTTCGCCGTGGACAGCGCGGGCGTTGCACTCCTGAGTTACCTGTCCGATGACCCCTATGCGCTGGCAGAACGCCTCAAGGGCGACGCGAACTTCGGCGGGCCGAATACCCTCGCTGCCAACGCAGGAAGTACGGCCAAACTCTACACACCGGGCAACTGGACAGTTGGCAGCAGTCTCTCCCACCTTGACCCAACCGCTTTTGGTTCGAGCATCAACCATCTGATGACGCCCTTCTACAGCGGCGTGACCCGCCATCCCGGCCCGGTGACATTGGGTATCTTCCAGGATATGGGGTGGCGGCGCGCCGACGGCGTCCCCAACGTCGTCACGTCCGGCCCGCTGTTCATCGGCGCGGGGCAAGTCGTTCCATTGACCGGCGATCTCGTCTGGGCGGGGTACGCCGGGCAGCCGATCACCTACACATGGACGGCAACGGATCAAATCACGGTCACGCATCCGGGTCTGGCGGCCACAGACAGCGTCACCTTCACCTGGGCGAGCCGGGGCGACAAGCGGATCACGCTCGCCGTTACGGACGGCGTCACGTCTGCCCATACCACGCGGGCGGCGCTTGTCTATGATGTGACGGCAAGCGGTCTATCGCAGGGCGATACCAACCGCGCCTACACCTTCAACGCCGCCATCTCGCCGAAGATTACGATCTTCCCCATCACCTACACCTGGGAAGCCACCGACAACCCCCCCATCGTCCACGCCAACCTCTACCAGACCTACGACAGCGCCGCCTTCACCTGGGCGTTGCCGGGCACAAAAACGA
>JAKJAB010000430.1:2998-3266 GCA_022707725.1 Chloroflexota bacterium
CCGCCGCTATGGCCGGAGCGACGACATACGACGTCCACGAGATTGTGATCAAAGGGCTGGTGTTGGACAAACACATCTTCTTGCCCCTTGTGCTGAGACAGTAACGACAATGAATTTTTACCACAAAGACGCCAGGTCACAAAGGTTTCACAGGTTTCCTTTGTGTCTTCGTGTCTTGGTGGTTTATTTTATAGGAGTGCAAAAATGGACCGTAATAGAGTTTCCACCTGGATCATTGTCTGCATCGTTCTGATTGTTCTCGGCGGGC
>JAKJAB010000431.1 GCA_022707725.1 Chloroflexota bacterium
GCCGATTTGCGCGGGATCGAGTCGCACGGGGTGGGGCGGCTCAAGTATTACTACGACCGTATCCAGGCTGGAGTGCAGTTCCCCACGGCGCAGATGGAGATCGTCAAGGACGAGGGCGCGACGGCGCTCATCGACGGGCATCACGGGATGGGCCATTCCACGGCCTACCGCGCGATGAAGCTGGCGATCCAGAAAGCGAAGCAGTACGGCCTGGGCGCTGTGGCGGTGCGCAACGCGACACACTTCGGCATCGCCGGTTACTATCCGTTGATGGCCGTCCAGGAGGGGATGATGGGCCTGGCGGTGACGAACGCCCGCCCGTCGATCACGCCCACTTTTGGCGCGGAGCCGATGCTGGGGACGAACCCCATCGCCTTCGCCGCGCCCTCGGATATGGACTACCCCTTCTGCTTCGACGGCGCAACGTCGATCTGCCAGCGCGGCAAGGTCGAGGTGGCGGACCGCGCCGGGGAGCCGATCCCAGAAGGCTGGGTCATCAGCTCGGAGGGTGAGTTGATGACGGACCCGGCGCAAATCCTGGTCGATCTGGGCAAAGATAAAGCTGCGCTACTGCCGCTCGGCGGCGCGGGCGAGCTGTTTGCGGGTTACAAAGGCTACGGCCTGGCGACGATGGTGGAAATCCTCTGCGCGTCGCTTTCCAACGGGGCGTTTTTGAAAGATTTGCTTGGTTTTGCGCCGGACGGTTCGCGCCGCCCGTTCATGGTCGGCCATTTCTTCCTCGCCATCGATATTGCGCACTTTATCCCGGTGGAGGTCTCGCGCAAGGTGACCGGCGACATTATGCGCGGATTGCAGGCCGCTCACAAAGCGCCAGGCCACGATCGCATCTACGTGGCGGGGGAGAAAGAGTTCGAGAAAGAGAAAACCGTCCGCGCGCAGGGCGTCCCCGTCAATGCGAACCTGCGCAAAGAGCTGCAAGTGATGCGGGACAAGTTGGGCATCGGCGGGTATGAGATGTATTTCTGAGACAGGAGTAGGGAGTAGGGAGTAGGGAGTACGGAGTATGAAGTAAGGGGTCATACTCCCTACTTCTTACTCCATACTCCAGGAGGAGCGTAGTCATGGCAAGTCGTGAGAATCTGGTCTTTCTGGCTGTCGATCTTGGCGCGGAGAGCGGGCGGGTTGTAGCAGGGACGTTCGACGGCGAGCGCGTCGCCCTGGAAGAAGTCCATCGCTTCCCCAACGGGCCGGTCAACGTGCTGGAACATTTGTACTGGGACGTGTTGCGACTGTGGAGCGACATCAAAACTGGACTGGCGAAAGCGGCGACGCGGTACGGCGACCGCATCGCCGGCATCGGCCTGGACACGTGGGGAGTGGACTTCGGCTTGCTGGACGCCAACGATGAGCTGCTCGCCAATCCCCATCATTACCGCGATAGCCGCACCGACGGGATGATGGAGCGGGCGTTTGCGAAGATCCCGCGTGAGGCAATCTTCGAAGCGACGGGGATCCAGTTTTTGCAGCTCAACACGCTGATCCAGCTTGTGGCGATGGTCGAAGCGCGCGCGCCGCAGTTGGAGATGGCGCACACACTCTTGATGATGCCGGACCTGCTCAACTTCTGGCTCACCGGACGCAAAGCCAACGAGTTCAGCGATACGACAACGAGCCAGTGTTACGATCCCCGCGCCGGAACGTGGGCTTACGAGATGCTGGAGAAACTAGGCATCCCCACACGCATCTTCCGGGATGGAACGGGCGACCGTATTGTCCCACCAGGGACGGTTCTGGGGACGCTGCTTCCGTCTGTGGGCGCGGAAGTTGGCCTGGGCGCTGTTCCCGTTATCGCGCCGGCAACGCACGACACCGGTTCGGCTGTCGCCGCTGCGCCGATGGACCCGCAAAATGCGATCTATCTCAGTTCCGGCACGTGGTCGCTGATGGGTGTGGAATCGAAAACCCCAATCATCAACGCGGAGATGCTGGCCTACAACTTCACGAACGAGGGTGGGGTAGATGGCACGTTCCGCGTGCTCACGAATATTATGGGACTGTGGCTGGTGCAGGAATGTCGCCGCGAATGGCAGCGCGCGGGCGAGGATCACGACTACAGCGAGATGGTGGAGATGGCCGCCGCCGCGCCGGCCTTCGGGCCGTTGATTGATCCCGGCGATGGGCGATTCTTCGCGCCGGGTGACATGTCGCCGCGCATTCGCGCCTTCTGCCAGGAAACCGGGCAAGCCGCCCCGGAGACGAAGGGCACGGTGTTGCGTTGCGCGCTCGAAAGCCTGGCGCTGGAATATCGCCGGGTGGCGGAGAAATTGGACGTGCTCACCGGCAAGCGCCTGGGGACGATCCACATCATCGGCGGCGGCGCGAAGAACGAACTGCTCGACCAGTTCGCGGCGGACGCGACCGGGCGCCTGGTGGTCGCCGGGCCGGTCGAAGCGACCGCGCTCGGCAACGTGCTCGTGCAGGCGCTGGCGCTTGGTCACATCGGTTCTATCGCTGAAGGCCGTGAAGTCGTCGCGCGCTCGTTCGAGCTGAAGACCTTCGCGCCGCGCGATACGGCAGCGTGGGATGCGGCGTACCGGCGGTATTTGCCTCTGAGAGGATAACCCTCAACGGATTGAACGGATTCAACGGAAAACTATCCGTTGAATCCGTTGAGAAATCAGGAGTAAGCTAATGAAAGTTCTTTTTATCGGCGGCACAGGGATTATCAGCACGGAAGTCAGCAAGCTGGCGATAGCGCAAGGCATCGATCTGTACCTGCTCAATCGTGGACAGCATAAGGTGGAGATTGCCGGCGCGAATGTGATCATCGGCGATATTCACCAACCAGCGCAAGTACGGGAATCGTTGCGCGGAATGACCTTCGACGCCGTCGTGGATTGGGTCGCCTACACGCCCGATCACGTGGAGCGCGACATCGAATTGTTCCGGGGCGCCACCCGGCAGTACATCTTCATTAGCTCGGCGTCGGCCTACCAGAAACCGCCCGCGCATCCGATCATCACCGAATCCACGCCGCTGCATAACCCCTACTGGACGTATTCGCAGAACAAAATCGCCTGCGAAGAGCGCCTGCAGCGCGCCTACCGCGATGAGGATTTCCCGATGGTCATTATGCGCCCGTCGCTCACCTATTCCTCGGTGTTCCCGGTGGCGATTGGGGGGTGGGGGTGCTATACGCTGGCGGACCGGCTGCTCAAGGGCCGCCCGATCATCATCCACGGGGACGGCAGCTCGCTGTGGACGGTGACGCATGCGGCGGACTTCGCCAAAGGCTTC
>JAKJAB010000432.1 GCA_022707725.1 Chloroflexota bacterium
GCCAACCGCATCTACAACCTGCACCTCATCAATTCCGGGCAAGTGTTGTGCATTCCCTGATTGATTGGACGCTGATCTTCGCAGATTTGCGCAGACATTCACCTTATTTGGTGTAGTGATAGACCGTCACGCCGACATATGGCTGTTGATCCACCAGATTCCAGCGGAGGTCAAGCCACTGCTTGACCAGCTCACGGTCATCCCACAGCGCGACCTCCGAATACACCAACCACAAGCCAGCATAGCCAGACGTGAGCGACGTCATTTCCTTATCGACATACGGCATGTAGACGTAGTAGCTGCCATCCTCTTGCCGCCAGTTGGTGAAGGGGGCTTCAGCCCACGGGTCTAGCCATGCTTTGGCGTAATATCTAACCACATGGTGGTTGTAAGGAATCTGGAACAGAAGCAGTTCGTCGGGTGCCCGCGCCGCCTCGATGTAGTGTGTCGCCAGTTGAAATTGCGGTTTCATGGGAATCGTCGCCTGACGATACAGTCCCACGCTGTTCAGAAATAGCACATGCAGCAGCAAAATTACGATCGACCAACGCCGGAAATTGTGGATCGTCGCCAGTCCCGTTCCCGCCAGTACGTAGAAGGCCGGCGCCGCCCAAATCAGATAGCGATCGGTGTAGATCGGGCCGCGCAGCGAAACCAACCACAGCAGTAGCAACGGGACGAACAGCAATAGCCACATTTGTGCCAAGGCGTCCAATCGCTTGCGGAATACCAGCGCCGCCATACCCACCAAGGCCATGATCCCTAAAAACAACGCGACGTAGAACGGGAGAGGCCCGCCGGAAAGACTCTGCGACACACCTAATGTCCACCCACCAAACAGCGTCGTCGTCATTTGCCCCAGAGAGTAGGCCGGATAGCCGGTCTCGCGTTCGGCGAGCAGTAACGGCATGACCCAGCCAAGCACCGGTAGATAGGGCAGCGTCAACAGCGACAGAGTAATGGCGCCGCCGCCCCACGCGAACCTATGCCGCCGTGGATGCAGCCAGAACCACAACACCTCCACGGGGATGAGCAGCGCCGCCAGCAGGTGACTGTAGAAGGCGAATGAGGTAGCGATCAGCACCGTCACCCACCACCGCCAGCCCGGCGCGGTACAGGCGCGATCCAGTGCGTAGAGTGCCAGCAGCACCAACATCGGCACCCACGTGTACATCTTGACTTCCTGCGCGTACCACACCATGTATGGCGACAGCGCCATCAGTAGCGCACTCCACGGCGCGGCGCGTTCATCCACCAGCCGCTTCACCAACACATACAGTAGCGCCACACTCACCACGCCCCACAACAGCGAGAAATAACGCATCGCAAAGGCCGAATCGCCTGTCAGCGCGATCCACACGCGCAGCAACGGCGAATAGAGCGGGCCGTTCCATCCGGCGCGGGTGAAATTCCGCAACATCTCGCTCCACGGCTGCAAGGCAAAACGCCACTGATCGACTTCGTCGCGCCAAAGGCCCTGCGTATCCAGCGCGACAATGCGCACGAGATAAGCCAGTCCCAGAAGCGCCGTCCGCGCGGCACGCATGGGCGGGGAAATCCCGCGTTCAAGACAATGACGTTCTGACATTGCCAAATCCTCCATGCTCAACTATAGTACAAATTAGGCATGAAGGCAACAGCAGGAAAACCTTCTCAACGGATTTGAACGGAATTTTCCGTTTTGTCCGTTGAATCCGTTGAGTGAAATGTACAGGAGGGACTATGGAGAAACAAGCACTGCGCGTTGTGAGTGAGTTTGCTTACACCGCTCCGGCGATTGAGCGGGGATACGCGGGACAGACGCTTTACGTCAATGTGGAGGATGGCACTATCGCCGCCAGGCCGGTGACGGAAGAGATGAAGAAGAAATTCACAGGCGGGCGCGGCTTCGACCTGTGGCTGCTCTGGCACGGCGTCAACGACGACACGTGCTGGGATTCACCCGAAAACGAGATCGTCATCGCCTCTGGGCCATGCGGGGGGATCACGCAATATCCCGGCTCCGGCAAATCTATCGCTGCGACGATTTCACCGCTCACGGAAGTCGTCATCGACAGCAACGCGGGCGGGCACTTCGGACCGTATCTCAAGTTCGCCGGGTGGGACGCGATTGAGGTGCAGGGAAAGGCCGCAGACGACGTCATCGTTTATGTGGATGGTCCAGCAGGTGTGGTGCAGGTCGTCGCCGCGCCAGAGGACTGTCCCACCGATACGCACGAGTTGGGGCCGTGGCTATTGGAACATTTCGCGCCGGACGACGAAGACAAGCCGTTCGTGTCATTTGTCACCGCCGGGCGCGGGTCCGAACACGCGCTAATGGGCTGTCTGAACTTCAGCCTGTACGACCGCAAGCGCAAGGCCTTGCGCTACAAGCAGGCCGGACGCGGCGGCATCGGCACGGTCTTACGCGACAAGCACATTAAAGCGTTGGTGGTACGCACCGCGCCATTCAAGGGCGACACGAACGATCCCGCCGATCTCGGCCGGCTCACGGAAACCGGCGCGCGGATGCGCAAGGAGATCACTACCTACGATCCTGTGCAGAATCGAATGCGCAACCGGGGTACGTCGTATCTGGTGCAGATTATGGACACCTACGACCTGCTACCCGTTCACAACTTCCGCTACGGCTCGCACCCAGAGACACCCAAGATCAATGGAGAAGTGTGGGAAGCACGCTACACGCAAGGCCTGCCCGACGGCTGCTGGTACGGCTGCACTGTCGCCTGCGCACACGCCGTGGACAACTTCAAACTGCGCACCGGACCATATCAGGGCCAGTGCGTCATCGTCGATGGGCCGGAGTACGAGACAATTGCCGGCGTGGGGAGCAACTGCGGCATCTTCGAGCCGTGGGCAATCCTGGAGATCAACTTCTACTGCGACGCTTACGGCATCGACACGATCTCCTTTGGCACAGCGATGGCATTTGTGATGGAATGCTACGAGGCCGGCGTGCTCGACCAGGAAAAGACCGGTGGCCTCGACCTCCACCCCGGCAACGCGGAGGCCGCGCTCGAAGTGCTGCACCAGATGGCGCGCGGTGAGGGCTTCGGGCTGATCTTCGGGCAGGGAACGCGGCGAATGAAGGCATATTTCGCCGAAAACTTTGGGGCCGCCCCGCAGTTCGTCAATGATATCGGCATGGAGGCGAAGGGGTTGGAATACTCGGAGTACATCCCCAAAGAGTCGCTGGCGCAGCAGGGTGGCTACGGGCTGACGAACAAAGGGCCGCAGCACGATGAGGCGTGGCT
>JAKJAB010000433.1:0-2760 GCA_022707725.1 Chloroflexota bacterium
CTTACGCGGTGGAAATCGAGGGACAGATTATCAAAGTTTTCGATGACGTCAACCACAAACCGATCAAAGAGGAAGGGCAGCGCAATGTGGATGCGCGCTGGATCAAGGTCAAGCGCCCCTTCATCGTCGTCGGTGGCGAGTTGACCCTGGAAGGGCTTGATCTGGTTTACGATACCAACAACAAGTACTATGAAGCACCCTTCCAGATGAAGGCCAACGGCGGCATCTTCCTGATCGACGACTTTGGGCGGCAGCAGGTGCGCCCCACGGACCTGCTCAACCGCTGGATTGTCCCCCTCGAAAAGCGCATCGACTTTCTGACACTGCATACGGGCCGCAAGTTCGAGATTCCCTTCGAGGTGCTGATTGTCTTCTCGACGAACCTGGAGCCGGCCGATCTGGTGGACGAGGCATTCCTGCGGCGCATCCGGCACAAGATCGAAGTGCACGATCCGAGTTGGGAGGAATTCGCTGAAATCTTCAAGCGTGTTGCCACTGCGAAGAAGGTACCTTTCTCGGAGCAGGCATTTGCCTATGTCGTCCGCGAGCATTACCTCAAGCCGAACCGTCCCCCGCGTGCCTGTCACGCCCGCGACCTGATCGACCAGGTTATCGATATAGCGAAATATCTGAATGTGCAGCCCGTCTTGAGCAAAGAACTCATTGATCGAGCGGCAGAAGCTTACTTTGTGGAGTTTGAGGAGCATTGATGATGCGATACCCTGATTTGTGGCAGCGAGTGCAACCGTTGGGCCGCCCGTTCGTTCTGGGCCATCGTGGGGCGAGCCATGCGGCACCGCAGAACACCCTGGCAGCATTTCGCAAGGCGGCAGATGTGGGTGCCGACGGTGTCGAGCTGGACGTGCATCTCTCCCGGGATGGCGTGCCGGTGGTCATCCACAACGACAGCGTCGACGCCACTACCGACGGCACTGGCCTGGTGCGCGACATGACGCTGGTGCAGCTCCAGGCGTTGGATGCCGGCGCACACTTCGATGCGGCCTTTGCGGGTGAGCGGATCCCCACGCTGGAAGAAGTGCTCGCCGAAGTCGGTATGCGGCTGTTGACCAACATTGAGCTAAAGGCCGGACAGACGTCGGCGCTGGTGCCTGCCGTGGTCGAGTTGGTCAGACGTATGGGGATGGCGACCCGCGTGTGGTTCTCGTCTTTCAAGCCGTACGCGTTGTACCGGGCGCGTGCTTTGGCCCCGGAGATTCCCTGCGGCTTGCTCTACGGCCCGCTGAACCTGGGAACGTTGCTGCTGAGGCCGTTTACGCCGCACGAGGCACTGCACCCATACAAGGATATACTCACCGTGCGCGCGATCCGCCGGGCACATGACCACGGGCTGCGCGTCTTCACATGGACACTCGACGATCCTGTGGGGGCACGAAAATTCGCCGCATGGGGCGTCGATGGCATCATCACCAATGAACCGGCGGAAATTCTAGCAGCCCTGACTGCAAGTCGGGGGTAGCGCGAGTTTCCTCGTCGGACAGGATTTACAAGATTAACAGGATGAAGAACTGTTCCTAATCCTGAAAATCCTGTTAATCCTGTCGGAACTGCGTGGTCTGCCGGAAATGGGAGTGCGCAGCCAGATTCTCTTCGGAGAGCGTTCCTGCCATCCATGCAGCGACATCCTGGCCCGAAAGTTGGGCGAGGTACTGCACGGTTTCCGCGTTTCCGCGGACTGTCAGTGCAATGATGATCGTATCCGGGATGTAGCAACCGCTTTCCAACACGACCGCGGTTTCGTCCAGTGCTGTCCACAAGAGTTGGGCGCTCTCCGGGGGTGGTGTTGCGGAGGGATATGCGGCGTGCAGCGTGATGTACAGTTGTTCCGTGTCCCAGGCCACGCTCGCCGTATCGCTGAAAGGCGCGGGCAGCGTGTTGAACGTGTCCAGCATCGTCCGGATACAGCGGGCAACTCGCGTCTGAACGATGACGATGGGGGCAGGCGGGACAGCCGGGATGGCAGTCATCGTGCGGACGACAACGGCCGCCAATCCACCGATCACGATGAAATCCAGCACGCCCAGGATGAGCAGAATGTGTTTTTGTTTCCGGGTCATCGCATCACAGTATAGCACAGCGTGTCACACCTGCAACAGATGACGATATGACGAACGACCGTCCGACTAACGACAACGCGACAAACGCGCATACAACCGCGAGACACCGAGGCCTATCGGGAATTTCGAGTGGCTTGTTGGCCTCCTTCTTGCTGGGTTGGGCACCGATCCTGGGTAAATTCGCTTATCGCGCCAAGGTCGATCCGATGACGCTGGCTGCTTTGCGCACGGCAGTGGCGGCACTCTTCCTGTGGATCATCTATTTGCTCTTTTGGCGCAAGCGAATCCGCATCAGTTGGGCTGCTACATTGAACTGTTTCCTCGTTGGCATCATCAATGGCATTGGGTCCCTGTTCTATTACAGCGGGCTAAACCGTCTCGATGCCTCGCGCGCGTCGTTGCTCGGCGCGTTCTATCCTGTCTGGGCCGTGATCTTTTTGAGCGCCTCTGGGCAGACGATCCGGCGCGTGACGTTGGGCCGTTTGCTGATTTCCCTGGGTGGCGCGGTGCTGGTGACGTCGCCGTGGATGATGAGCACTTTGACCGACTATCTCGGCGTGATGTTGATGCTGGCTTACGCCGGATTGACCGGCTGGTATCTCGTGATGGGGCAATGGGTTCTGGCCGATGTTCCCTCGCGGTCGGGGACGCTGTACATCCTCACCGGTATGGCGGTTACGGTGGC
>JAKJAB010000433.1:2773-3230 GCA_022707725.1 Chloroflexota bacterium
GGGTCCCGCCATTGCGCCGATTTCGACGTCGGGCTGGGCGGCGATCGTTGCGTTGGGGCTGACCACGGCGTTTTCGCGGCTGGCGATGTTCTTCAGTTTGGAGAAACTCGGCGGCGTGCAAACGGCGATCATCAGCCTGGTAGAATTGGCCGTCAGTCTGGCCCTGGCGTTTGTCTTTTTGGGGGATCGTCTGGCCTGGTATCAATGGCTCGGTGCGATTTTATTGCTCGGGGGCGGCGTCTTTGCGCGGATGGATATCGAAACCGGAGCTGTGCCTCCACCGCCTTTCAATCCGATGGATGGATGACGGCCGTTGGCACAGCCGTGCGGCTGCGCCACCATAGCCAGCCCACTTGTAACGCCCAGGCGATTTGGAAGACCACGATTGCGACGTGTACGCCAATGACGGGCGCGCCCAGGCGGTCGAGCGTGATCCCCACCCCCATCCCCACCGCGA
>JAKJAB010000434.1 GCA_022707725.1 Chloroflexota bacterium
AGATGTCGAGGCCCAGATTCCATTGTTCGATCACCGCGCCGGTGTTGTCAATGCGGTACACATTGTTGTCATTCCAGCCGCCGATGAAGAACGTGTCGGTCGTCGGATCGTAGGCCAGACCTCGTTGGGAGGTCGCCGTCCAGCCCGCACCGCAGATCGAATTCCCCGTCACGCCGGAGGCCGGATTCCACTCGTAGATGCAGTTGTCGCCGCCAACATTCACCTGCCAGAACATGCCCGTGTTGGGGTTGTAGGCGATATCGCCGGCCCAACTGCCGCCAAAGGAAACCGCAACGGTGCGCCCGGTCGGCGTGCCATCGGTCGCAAACTCGTAGTCGTAGCTTTCAAGGGGGTCGCCCAACCAGACAGTATCTTCGGCCATGCCATACCCTGTACCCCACGGTATCCCCAGGCCGGTATTCCACTGCGCCAACACATCACCCGCCGCCAAAATTCCTATGGAGGATGTACCACCCGGAGACAGGATACCCTTGGTGGTCGTAGCATCAGGATCATATCCCGCCAGGCGCTCACGCGGTGTACTCACCGCCGAGACGCGCATCCGCGCGACCGGTATGAAGCCGCCAGGCTTCTCCTTCATCTGGTACTCCAGCGCGCCCGCGCCCGCGTTGGTCATCGTCAGCGGCAGGGTGGCGCTCATCCCCATCGTCACGGTGACTTCCATCGCGGACGGTTCGATGCTGGTCACGCACGGGCCGAGCCAGGTCAGCGTGAAGTTCTGCGAGGCTGTACCGCCAGCTATGATCGCCACAGTGTCGAAGTCGCCGGCGTGGTCGGCGGCTGTCACCGTCACCGTGTACGAGCCGGCGGGCATCCAGAGGCTGTACATCCCGGCGGCGTCGGTGGCGGCGTTGAAGGTGTACACAGGGGCGACGACTTGCGCTTCGTAAGAAACGCTCACGTCGTCCACGTACCAGGCGTCGGCATCGTCGCCTTCGTAGCGGAAAGCCAGGTAAATCGTTTGCCCGGCGTAGGCGGACAGGTTCACTGTTTGCTGCCGCCACGCGGCGGTGGGACTGGCGAATTCAGCTACCTCGGTCCAGTTGGCCGGCGGGGTACCGCACCCGCTGGTACAGGCCCAAAGGCTGTGCTTGTAATAATCTCCTGGGTATGCAGTATATTCCCAAAAAGAAAGTTCAGCCGTTGCGCCTCCCGCAATGTCAACGGGAGGCGTGACCAGCCACCCGTCCTGCATCCCCGAAGAGTAATTGTGCAACGCCGAGGCGCTGCCGGTGTGCGCGCGCGCCGTGCTGCGCGCCCACTGTGAGCCGCCGCCATCGACGTTGTGAGCAACCCAACCGGCAGGCGGGAACGCGCCCTCGAAACTTTCACTCAGTAGCGTAGTGACGACCGGGACCATGGCCGTCTCGGTCATCCAACTTTCGACGAGCACGTCCGCGCCAGCCAGCGGCGCCGGATCGGCGTCGCAGTAGCCCAGGCCGGTGACCACGCCGGTCAGCTTGCCCCACGTGGCGGGTGGGATGACGGTCATCGTCACCGGGACGGCGATCTTCTTGTTGACCGGGTCATCGCTGTTGACGAAGAGCGTGCCGAAGTATTCGCCGGGCTGCGTGACTTCCGTGACAGCGGCGCTGGCGTCGAAGGTCAGGTCGACGACGAAGGCAGCGTCCGTGCCCACGGTACCGGAGACGGGCTCCTCGGAGAGCCAGGGGATGGGTGCTGATACATACTTCATCCCACTGCCACGAACTACCCAGTTTCCGGGGAAGCCCAGGTCATCAATGACAGCAAAAGCGTAATCTGGAGGCAATGTTGGCGGTTCAGGTGGATCTCCAGAGTAGAGGCCAACCCAGGAACGACCTTGAGAGGCGTCCTCATCGAGAGCAGCAGGATGTGTACCGACAGCGCCACGGTTGACAACGCCGATCAGCACATCGCCTGGACCATTCAACATGACCGGTACAGACAAAGCATAGTTATTCCAGGTTGTACTATTGTTGTATAACACAGCTTCGTCAGCCGTATACAACAAGTTAGCGCCTGTCGCGGGATCGCCATCCCCATCGGTATCTTCCCACACGATGATTTCGATAGCTTCTCCTACTGTCGCGGTGTCGAGAAACAGTATAGAGATTTGATCCAGAGTGAAGGGGAAAACATCGGGATCGGGCGTGAAGCGATTCAGCCACAGGAACTGCCCTCCAGCGGTGAGGCCAAGCGCATCTTCGGCTGAACCATCATCCAACACTAACTCCACCGGGCCAGACGACGCCCATGGCGCGGCCTGAACACTCGGCGCAGATGGAGCTGCGTTGGACATAGACAACTCGATCCGTCGTGACTCGACCGGCATCAGGGGTGCAGTGGCGACATTGAACGTGGTATGAAGTGCAACCATACCGCCGTTCGCCTCAGTTAAATCAAAGGTCGCATCGCCGGCCCCCGCGTTCGTCAGCGTGAACGGCACCGTCGTGCTGGTCCCCAACGTAACCGTGACGTCGAACAGGTCAGGGTCTACCGTGAGGCACGGCATCGCCCAGCGCAGCGCCGCGTCGCGCACCACCGTACCGCCCGCCGTCACCACCACATTCGTAAAGACCTGCGTAAGGTGGTCAGGATAAGCGACGGTGATCGTGACCGGGCTGTACGCCGCATCCAGCCAGAGCTGGTAAGCGCCGTCCGGGCCGGTCTCCAGCAGCCATTCCACGCCGACGCCAGAGACGATAGTGACCTCCGCCTTTTCCAGCAAGGTGGGCGTGGCGACGTCGCAGTAACCCAGGCCCGTGACGACGCCGGCGACCTTGCCCCAAGAGGCGGGCGCGGTGACGGTCAGCGTGACCGGGATGTTGGGTACCGTGTTCGCAGCGTTGCCGGCAACTTTCAACGCGCCGTAGTACGTGCCGGGTTGCATAGTTTCAGGCACGCCCGCGTCGAAGGTGAGGTCAACCACGGAGTCGGTATCGGCAGCGATCGTGCCGCTGACCGGGGTTTCGGTCAGCCAGGGGATGCTGTCGCTGATGCCGGCGCAGAGATTGGCCGGCACGCCGCTGTCAATCAGATACGCATTCAGATCATTCTGGTTCGCGGCCCACAGATTGCCATTGCAATCAATAGCCAGTCCGGCTCCAGAATAGTCGCCGAAGCCTGTCGCTGTGAAGGTATCCACCACACTGCCAGACGCCACATCGAAGACCGTGATGGTATCCGTGGCGTTGTTCTCGATGATGAACAGG
>JAKJAB010000435.1 GCA_022707725.1 Chloroflexota bacterium
GGAACCGTACCCCACCATCACCGCCGAGGAGTGGGAGATGCTCGACGCCTGGATCGACGCCGGCGGCACGCTGGTGCTGACCGGCGACCGGTGGGGCAGCGTGCTCGCCATCCGCCATTTCGATTTCGATCTCACTTACCTGCTCACGACGGCCCCCACCCTCACGGTTCAGTCCCCGCTGTGGCTATCTCCTCCGGTGACCGTTCCTGTTGTCGCCAACACACGCGCTTACCTCGAGACAGAGCAGGCGGATTTCGTGTGTCACCTCGCGGTGGACGGCCAACCGGTCGTCGTGTCTTTTGCCCAGGGACAGGGGCGCGTGATCCTGAGCGCTGCGCCATTCCCCTTCACCAACGCGGGACTCAAAGCAGCAGGGAACCCGGAATTCGTCCTAAACGTCGTCGCGCCCGTCCTCCGCGATGGCCTGGTGTGGTTCGATGAATGGCATCACGGCCGGCGACCCAGCAGCGACGCCATAGGACCGGGCGAGTGGCTGCGCTCGACACCCACAGGACATGCCCTGCTCTATACGGTTGCCGTTTTCTATCTGGCGTTGATCGCGCGGGGGCAACTTTTCGGACGTCCCGTGCCCTTGTCCAACCACGTCACCCGGCGCGCGCCGCTGGAGCACATCACCGCCATCGCCAATCTGCGGCGGCAGGCCGGCCATCGCGCGGCGGAACTGCGCTATTATTACGACAGCCTCAAACGCCAACTCGGACGCCGTTACCGCCTGTCGCCCGATCTGCCCGACGTCGCCTACGTGGAACAGTTGGCGGCCTTCGACCCGAATTTCGATGCCCAGGCATTACTGAACCTGTTATCCGAGTTGCGCCGCCCCGGCGTCAGCGAAAGCGATATGGTGCGGTTAGCCAACGAGGCGTCAAAATGGCTCAAGGAGTGATCGATGAACCCAAGTGATTTGCGAAACTTACATCTTCGTCTACGTCAGGAAGCCGACAAAGTGCTCGTCGGCCTGAGCGAACCCTTCGAACTGTTGGTGGTGGCGTTGCTGACAGGCGGTCACGTCCTGCTGGAAGGCGTCCCCGGCACGGCTAAAACGTTGATGGCTAAAACGTTGGCCCGGCTGGTGCAAACCCAATTCACCCGCATCCAGTTCACGCCGGATATGATGCCCTCCGACATCCTGGGAACCAGCGTCTTCGACATCAACAGCGGCAAGTTCTATCTCAAACGCGGCCCCATCTTCACCAACCTGCTGCTGGCCGATGAGATCAACCGCGCCCCGGCGAAGACCCAATCCGCCCTTCTGGAAGCGATGGAGGAACGCCAGGTCAACCTCGACGGGACGCGCTATCCACTGAGCGCGCCTTTCATGGTGATAGCGACGCAGAACCCCATCGAGTACGAGGGCACCTATCCCCTGCCGGAGGCGCAACTCGACCGTTTCCTGTTCAAAGTGCTGGTACCCTACTCGCCACTGGAAGATGAGCTGGAAATCCTGCGACGCTACCATCGCGGCTTCGACGCCCACGACCTGGACGCCGCCGGGCTGCAACCGGTGCTCTCGGCGGACGGGGTGGCGCGCGCGCGCGAACTGGCCGTGCAAGTCGTCGTCGAAGAGGGGATTTTGAACTACATCGCGCAGATCGCCGCTGTGAGCCGCCGCTCCACCGACCTCATCCTGGGGGCCAGCCCGCGCGCTTCGACGCACGTGCTGCTGGCCTCGAAGGTCTACGCCGCACTCCAGGGACGCGATTACGTCTCGCCCGACGACGTGAAATACATTCTTTTCCCGGTGCTGCGCCATCGCATCGTGCTCAAGCCCGAAGCCGAGATCGAGGGCCTGGACGCCGACGCCGTCATCCAACGGCTGTTGCGCCAGGTGGAAGTGCCACGCTGATGATCCCCACCGTTCGCGGCATTCTGCTGTTGTTGATGGCCGCCCCGATCGTCGCCGCCGGGATCTGGGCGCCCGCACTGGAATGGGTCGCCGCGCTCTATGTGATGATCGCGGTGGGGCTGCTCGCGCTCGACTGGCGGCTGGCAGGCCCCGTCGCGCAGTTCGACGTGACGCGCGAGCACGACACCCGCCTGAGCCTCGGCGCGGACAACCCAATTCACCTCGCGCTGCGCAATCGCAGCCGCCGCCCGGCGACGTTCTGGGTGCGCGACGAACCGCCGGACGCCTTCGAGATCGACACGCGCATCTTGAATGGCGAAGTGCAGCCGCGCGCGACGTGGGATGCCGTGTACACCGTCCGCCCTTTGCGCCGCGGCGATTACCAGTTCGGTGACCTTAACCTGCGTTGGCTAGGCCCGCTGCGCCTCGTCCAGCGACAAGGCCGCGTCGCCGCTGTTGAACCGGTGAAGGTGTATCCAAACTTGCTGGACATCCGGCGCTACGATTTGCTCCTGCAACGCAATCGCCTGCAAGAAATGGGATTGCGCCACACGCGGATGTTCGGGGAAGGCACAGACTTCGAGAGCCTGCGCGAGTATCTGCCCGATGACGACTTCCGCCGCGTCGACTGGCAGGCCACGGCGCGCCGCAACCGTCCCATCACCAGAGAGTACCAGACCGAACGCAGCCAGAACGTGCTCGCCGTGCTGGATACCGGAAGGATGATGCAAAGTCCGGTCAACCGGGTGGCAAAGCTGGATTACGTGATCAACGCGGCGCTGCTGCTCAGCTACGTTGCCACGGGCAAGGGCGACAAAATCGGCCTGTTGACGTTTGCCGACGACGTCACACACTACATCAGCCCGGCGCAGGGACGCGGGCAGTTCTACCGGATGCTGGCGACGCTGTACGCGGTCGAAGCGCAGCCGGTCGAACCGGATTACCAACGCGCGCTGGCCTATCTGGCGGCCCGGCAGCGCAAACGGGCGTTGGTCGTAATTTTCACGGATTTGAGCGGGGGCGCCAGTTTGCAGGCGTTGGTGAGCCACGTGGCGGTGCTGCGCCAGCGCAGTTTGCCGCTGGTGGTCACGATCAGCGATCCCGACATCCACGCGGCGGCGCAGATGGAGCCGCGGGATTCGCTCTCCGTCTACCAGCGCGCGGCAGCCGGGCGGCTGTTGAACGAACGTGACATCATCCTGGAGACGTTGCGCCGCCAGGGGGTACTGACATTGGACGTGCCCGCAAACCAGCTCTCGATGTCGGTCATCAACCGCTATCTGGAACTGAAAGGCCGCACGCTATTGTAACGCGCGTTCCCGTCCGCTCAACAACAAGTAACTGTA
>JAKJAB010000436.1 GCA_022707725.1 Chloroflexota bacterium
ACGGCCTTGCGCAACGCCGCACGGATCGTCGCCAGGTCGATGTCGGCGCCTTCGAGACGCTGTTCCAATAACGTGTCGTTGGTCTCGCAGATCGCATCCAGCAATCGCTCACGCGCCTGGGCTACCTGTTCGACCATGTCCACCGGAATAGAGACACTCTCCGGCTCGTCGTCGCCGTTATGCCAGGCCCACGCCTGCTCGGTGAGCAAATCGACGATGCCCTCGAAGCCGCCTTCGCTGCCCATAGGCAATTGCAGGGGCTGCGCGTTGGGCGTCAACCGCTCGTGGACCTCGCCAAGCACACGGTAGAAATCCGAGCCAATGCGATCCAGCTTGTTGACGAAGATCAGCCGCGCCAGTTTCTCACGGTTGGCGTGCAGCCACACCGCCTCGGTCTGCGGCTCCACTCCGCCGACGCCGCACAAGATCATCACCGCGCCGTCAATGACGCGGATCGAGCGCACGACCTCAGCGGTGAAGTCGATGTGGCCCGGCGTGTCGATCAGGTTGATGCGGTGATCGCGCCAGTGGCAGGCGGTCGCGGCGGACATGATCGTGATGCCGCGCTCGCGCTCCTGCTGCATGAAGTCCATCTGCGTGTCACCCTCGTCGATGAGGCCGGCGCGGTGAATCCGCCCGGTGTAGTACAAAATCGACTCGGACGTCGTTGTTTTTCCCGCATCCACGTGGGCAAAGATGCCGATGATGCGGACGTTTTCTAATGGTGCTTCCTTCTTTTTCGCCATTGCTTTCCTTCTTTTGTATCAGTTCAATATAGGGGGAAAGGTAATCGCCCCCACCCCTCGGATTGTGAGCAACAAAAAGCGGCCAGCTTGTGCTAACGCTGACCGCCGCGTTCATTTCATCAACTTGTGCTATACTCCCTGGCACAAAAACGCCTCGTGATTTGCACGAGGCGGGGAGATCAATCAAGAAACGCTTGTCGTTCAGATTGCAAACAGGCGAATTATAGCACAAAGGGGATGCGCGTCAAGTTTTCTATGAACCGGTGGAAAGCAGATATGGCCCTGGTGGTGGTGACGGCCATTTGGGGATCGACGTTCGTCGTCGTCAAAAACGCACTAGACCTCGTCGGGCCGCTGGTGTTCGTGACGGTACGGTTCTGGGTGGCAGGTGGTGCGTTGGTTGGACTGCTTTTGCTCCAGCGCAAAATCGCGTCACGGCCGATTCCCATCCAGTCGCGCGCGCTGCGGGCCGGGGCGTTCACGGGCATCTTCCTCACCCTGGGTTACGTGCCGCAGACCATCGGCTTGCAAACCACAGAGGCCGCCAAAGCCGCATTCATTACCGGATTGAGCGTGGTGCTCGTCCCGCTTTTCGCCGCAACGCTGCTGCGCAAGCCCCCCACCCGATCCGCGGCCTTTGGCGTTTTGATAGCGACGGTGGGTCTAGGGTTTCTGACGCTGGACCTGAAGCAACATCTTGCCCTCGCACCCGGCGACCTGTGGGTGCTGTTGTGCGCGGTCGGCTTTGCGGCGCACATCACCAGTACCGCGCGCTTCGCCCCGCACTACGATGTGCTGCCATTCACCGCGACGCAATTGCTTACCACGGCGGCATTCGCGACGATAGCGGCGCTGCTATTCGAGCGCCACACGCTGCTGCCGCCGGCGGCGGCGCTACCGGCCATCGTGTATATGGCGTTGATTGCGACGGCGTTTGTCTTCGGCGTGCAGACGTGGGGGCAGCGCCACACCACGCCCACGCACACGGCGCTGATTTTCGCCCTGGAGCCGGTGTTCGCGGCGCTGTTCGCCGTTGCTTTCGCCGGAGAAACCCTCGGAGCTTGCGAATGGCTCGGCGGCGCGCTCACCCTGCTCGGTATGATCGTCGCGGAGGTCGGAGGCATCGTTGTCAAAAAACAGCAACTTTGACTATTTTTTTGACTTCACAGCCAAAGTCGCATATACTTAGAGTACATCTTTTGACCTTCGCCCTTCGGTTTTCGATAGTTTGCGATAAGGAGGATAACTATGGCGTTTCGTATGCGTTGGCCTACAGAATATGGAACGATTACCCAAGAATTTGGTGCCAATCCACAGGTTTACAACAAGTTTGGCCTGCCCGGTCACGAAGGCATCGACTTTATGGCCCCACACGGCAGCGAAATCTACGCCGTCGCCGATGGATTCGTGAGCGACGTGCGGCTGGACGGCAGCATCGACCCTGTCGGCAAGCCTTACGGCAATCAAGTTCGCATTCAACACGATGACGGCTATGAAACAATTTACGCGCATCTGGCGCAGGCCGTCGTCACCCGCGGGCAGTTCGTGAAAGCCAAGCAATTGATCGGTCTGGCGGACAACACCGGCAATTCCGATGGCTCGCACCTTCACCTGAGCCTTAAAAAGCAGGGGGCTACTTCCTCTGGGCAGACGAACTATCCCTATGATCTCATCAATCCCACGCCGTTTCTGGAGCCGTTCTCCGGCGGCGGCGGGACGACGCCACAACCGCCCGCCAACACTACGATTGACGTTCAGGTGAATAGCCCCGATTCCGGCTTTCTCAATGTGCGGCAAGCGCCCTATGTCGGCGCGCCCGTGGTCGATCAGGCGCAGCACAACGCCATCCTCGGCGCGTTGGAAGACGCCGACGTGGCCCGCAACAAGGTAGGAAAGACCGGTCAGTGGCTCTGGGTGCGCCTGCCCAACGGCAAAGTCGGCTACGTGGCGGCCTGGTACCTCAAGTTCCCGCCGCCCGTCCCCATCGATATACCGGCGACGGTGGTCTTCGTCGTCGTCGACAGCCCCGACGATCCACTCAAACTGCGCCAGGGACCGGGTGTGGGCTTCGCACAAGTGGCGCTGCTGCCGCACGAGACGGTGCTCAAGGCGCTCGAAAAGGAAGCCGACGTCAAACAGAAGATCGGCCAGATGAACCAGTGGCTCAATGTGCAGACACCTGCCGGATTGACCGGGTATTGTGCGGACCCGCTACGTCGTCGTCGAAAGCCCGGAATTCGGCCTGAAGGTGCGCGCAGGCGCAGGCGCGACCACGCAACAGGTGTGGTGGGTGCCGCACAAAACGGTTCTGGAATCCCTGGAAGACCCCGCCGCCACCGGCGGCAAGGTCGGCAAAATGGATCAGTGGATCAAGGTGCGCACGCCTGCCCTTTACGAAGGGTACGTCGCCGCGTGGTATGTCCGCTATCCCACCCAGGAGGACAAACGCAAACCT
>JAKJAB010000437.1 GCA_022707725.1 Chloroflexota bacterium
CGAGCCACAGCGGCGGGAACGCGCGCGCCGCCACCCGCAGCGTCACGCGGATGCTGTGCAAGATACCGACGACGCCCCACTGTTCCTCTTCGGTGAGGCGCGACATCCACAGGAAGTAGCGCAACAGCAGGCGGTAGATCAGGTTGCGCGCTTTCAGCGCCTCGACGATACCTTCCCGTGCCCAGGTCAGCGTGGGATCGAGCCGCAGCGCCTCGCGAAAGGCGTCGAACGCCTCTTTCACCTTGTCGCGGTGGAGCAGCGCCCAGCCGTAGTTGGCGTGGGTGAGCGCGTTCTCCGGAGCGCGGGCCAGCGCCGCCGCCAACGGCGCTTCGGCGTCCACTTTGCGGCCCAGGCGCACCAGGGCCATAGCCTGCAAGTTGAGGCAGGTCACGTGTTCCGGATCGCACTGCAAACCGGCAGTCGCCGCCGCGAGCGCCGGCTTCCACTCGCGCCTGCGCATGTGGATGCGACTGACGACGGCGTGATACGTCACGTCGTTGGGATCGAGGCGCAGCGCTTCACGGATGGAGCGCAGAGCGTCGTCCGTGCGATTCTGGTCCAGCAGAATCAGCGCGCGGACGTAATGCGCATAATCGGCGTCGGGCGCCAGGCCGATGGCGGTGCGGCTCTCGCGTAGCGCCTCGTCGTTGCGATCCTGGTAGTAGAGCGCCATTGCCAGGAGCGCGTGGGCGTGCGCGTCGTTCGGCGCGGCGGCCAGCGCCTGGCGCAGCGCGGATTCGGCGTCTTTGTAGCGCCGGGTTCGTATGAGTAATTGGGCTTGGGTCAGGTGTTTGTTCATAGCAGGTTCTGCTGACAACGAATTTTCAGCGAATAAACGAATGGGAATGCTTGCTCATTGATATCAGGGCGCGATTCGTAAACATATTCGTTGCCGACGTTTGTCCAGAATTGGCTACATCGAATTTACGTAAGCCTCCGCAAGCGCCAAGTCCAATTCGTTCCCTCATCCGTGGTCGGCAAGCCTATTCCATCGACGCCACGGCATTGGCAAACGCAACGCAATTACACCAGAATATCCATTACGCTCAACCTATCTGCCTATATTACCAACAACCAAGAAACGTACAAGCCTGAGACAACGACGGCTTAGCATCAAGACGATTCACCGATCGAAGCTTTCATACTTTTTCATACTGTCCTCCTCAGCTTATCGCGAACATCGCTTCTTGACTAATTCTCCAAGCCTCTATACTAAAGACAGAAACTTTTCCACAACAGAGGTAATCCTACTCAGGATTGTTGATGTTTGAGGAGGTGCTATGAGCGACGGGCGGCTGGGCTTCGGCTCGTGGGACAGATCTTCTACAGCGAATTCGACGGCGGGCGGCGCACACGGGTGTTGGTAAAGGTTATTGGAGTGTGAAGTATGGTGAGAGGCTACACCGTTCAGGGCTGTGTGTCGAAGTGGTCTTGCCATTCCATAATGTGTTGCTTTCGTCTTTTTCTCGCGTTATTGCTAGGATGCTGCACGATCAGTGTCATCCCTGTGACGGCTGACCCTGTTCCCACGCTTCTGACCCTTGCCACGACGCCGGAAGCCCTAACTTTGCTCTGGACATCCCCTGATGTTGACTCCGTCCGCGCGCGTGCGGCGGCTCCGTCCGGCTGGCAGACCGACGATGCATCGGGGCTGCCCTACGCGACGGCGCTCGTCGTCCTGCCGCCCACCGGCGCGGTGACGTTGACCGTCCGCGCACTCGACGTGACCACGCGTACGCTGCGTGCGCTGTTGACACCGGCGTCGCCGTTGCCCGCTGATGCGTTGCCAGACCTGTTGTGGGAACTGCCGGAATTGCCCTCCGCCGGTGTGACGTTGACCGAAATCGGGCGGATGGCCGGCGTGCGGTTGGCGCAACTGACCTTTGTCCCCTTCGACTACGATCCCGCTGCGCTGCGCCTGACCCACTTCCGTGCAGTGGAGGCGACGGTGCATTTTACCGAACCGCTGTATGCTATCGGACCTGTGGCCCCGCTTCACGCTGCGCTACGGTCACTCGTCCTCAATCCGCGTTTGCTGGAAGGATATCCCCAACCGGCGCGAGCTGCTGTAGCCGCGGCGGTTTCGACTGCCCCTGCCTCCACCGCACAGTTCCACGTGGAGGAGCGCGGCGTGTACGCTCTGGCGTGGGAGACGTTGCAGGCTGCCGGGATCGTCACCGCGACGGCGGACCCGGCCCGCGTGGTTATGTACCGCCCAGCCACCGGCGCGGAGCTGGCGCTGCACTGGGACACCGCCGCGCAGCGCTTCCTCTTCTACGCCGACCCACAGCCCACCCGCTGGGCCGTGGACGAGGTCTACCGCGCCGTTTACGCCGGCGCGCCCGGCCTGCGGATGGCGAGCTACACCCCCGCAGCGGCGACCCTGCCCGCCGGCGCGCCCTGGGCCGAAGCCATCGCCGAAGAGCAGCGTTATTACGATTCGCGCTACCCTTCCCCGCGCAACGGCGACCATTGGTACTGGCGCTGCCTGGAGCATTCGGAGTCGGCGTCCTGCCCGCCGGCTGTCGATTTTGCGCTGTCGCTCGACGCGCCGCTGAATGTGGGGTTACCCGCTACGCTGACCGTGTGGCTGCACGGTTACACTAATTTGCCGCGTGTGGCTCCCAACCATCGAGTTGCGGTGAGCTTCAATGGCGTGAACGTTGGCGAAACGACGTGGACCGGGAAGGTGGGGCAGATTGCGCAGTTTACCGTTCCCATCACTGCCGCACACGCCGGAACAAATACTGTGCGCCTCGCGCTCCCCGGCATCGACGACGTCACCATCGAGGGGACGTGGGTGGATGCGCTGGCGCTGCGCTACCCGCTGGCGGCGACCGCCTCGACCGGCGTCCACTTTACCGGCGAGGCCGAACCCCGCCAGTACGCGCTCGGCGGCCTGCCCGCCGGCGCGCTCATCTTCGACGTGACCAACCCCGACGCGCCGCGCCGCCTTCCGGCGGGGTTCCCCTTGCGGGACGACCGCCCCGGCCCGCGCGCCTACTTTGCGCTGCGCCCGGATGCGATACAGCCGCTTACGGCGTGGTCGTCGCTGACGCCGCTGGCGGAACCGGCCGGCGCGGACTATCTCGCGGTGGCGCCGGCGGCGCTGCTCCCGACGCTTGCGCCGCTGTTGGCCTTCCACGAAGGGCGCGGTCTCGCCACGTTTGCCGCGTCCACGGAGG
>JAKJAB010000438.1 GCA_022707725.1 Chloroflexota bacterium
TTTTTACAACGCTCAAGGCGGATTACAATCCGCCGTCACCGCCCTTGCAGCGCCGGATTGTAATCCGGCGCGAGCGTTTTTATTGTGCGCAAGCGTTTTATTGTGCGCGAGCGTTTTATTGTGCGCAAGCATTTTGTTACACGCAAGCATTTCTACAACGCTAAAGGCGGATTACAATCATTTTTTACAACGCTCAAGGCGGATTACAATCCGCCGTCACCGCCCTTGCAGCGCCGGATTGTAATCCGGCGCGAGCGTCTTATCGTGCGCAAGCGTTTTATTGTGCGCAAGCACTCTATTACACACGAGCGTTTTGCGCCATACGACGTATACAACGCAGAGAGTTCTATATAACGAGTATAAGCAACTCACCATAGATGTCAAAAAACCCGGCTGTCTCACAACCGGGTTTTTTAAGCGGTGAATCTACTCCGACGCCTTGAGCACCACCACGCGCCCGCGCACTTTCCAGTGCTTCATCTTGTGAAGCACCTGGCCTGCGTGCCGCTCGGCGACATCCACGAACGTCTGCTGCGGCTGAATCTCGATTGCGCCGATCGCCCGTCCGGGGATGCCCGTCTCGCCGGCAATCGCGCCGACGATGTCGCGCGGGCGGATGCCGTGCGCCGCGCCGACGTTGAGCCACAGCCGCACCATACCCGGTTCGCGCTCGCCCTTGCGACGCGGGGCACGCTTGGGAGCGCACTCCGTCCTCTCCTCGAATTTCGCGCGATGTTGTTGCGGGCGCGCGGGGACTTCCCGAATTTCTTCGATCGGCCTTTGTTGTTCCTGCGCACGCGCCTGGCGGATCGCCGCCGCCGCTACGTCTTCCATAGTATAGCCAGCCGCGACCATCTGCGCGACCAGAGCGTGTTCATTGGCGGAGATATTCTCCAGGTGCCCGCCCATCTTGAGCAAGAACTGCGCGTCACGGCGCGCCAGGATTTCAGCGGGTGTGGGGAGTTTGGCGCGGGCAATCGGCTGCATCGTGAACGCTTCGATCTCCTGCAAGCGCCGCCGCTCGCGGGGCGTCGCCAGCATCAGCGCCACGCCTTTGCGGCCGGCGCGCCCGGTGCGCCCGATGCGGTGGACGTAGATTTCAGGGTCGAAGGGCATATCGTAGTTGACGACGTGCGAAACGTCCTCGATATCCAGCCCGCGCGCGGCCACATCCGTCGCCACCAGCATCGTGACCTGCCCACGGCGGAAGCGGTTCATGACCGCCTCGCGCGCCGGCTGGCTGAGATCACCGTGCAGGGCTTCCGCCGGGAAACCGCGCGCCAGGAGCGCATCCGACAGCTCCGACGCACGCACTTTCGTGCGGGTGAAGATCAAGGCGCTGGTCATGTCCTCCGTCTCGAAAAGACGGGTGAGCGCCGCGAGTTTGTCCTCCTCGTTGACGACGTAGTAGCGTTGCTCCGTCTCGGCGACGGTGAGGCGCTTGGGGTTGATCGTGATCGCTTCTGGCGTGGACATATAGCGGTCGGCCAGCCGCCGGATCGGTTCAGGCAAGGTGGCGGAGAAGAGCGCCGTCTGCCGCGTCGAAGGGGTCTCGCTCAGAATGGCTTCGATGTCCTCGATGAAGCCCATGCTCAACATCTCGTCGGCCTCATCCAAGACCAAATAACGCACCGCGCTCAGGTCGAGCACGTCCTTGCGAATCAGATCGAGCATCCGGCCCGGTGTCCCGATCACAATATCGACGCCGCGCTGCAAGCGGCTGATCTGGTGGCTGTACGACTGCCCACCGTAGACGGCCAGCACGCGCACGCCGCGATGTTGCCCGTATTCGTAGACGGCTTTCGCCACCTGAATCGCCAGCTCGCGGGTGGGGGCGACCACAAGACCCTGCACGCGCCCGCGCGCTTCGTCGGTTTGCAGCCCGTGCAGCATCGGCAGCGCGAAAGCCGCCGTCTTGCCCGTCCCGGTTTGCGCCTGGCCGAGCACGTCACGCCCGCTCATCAAGGCCGGAATCGCCCGCTCCTGAATGGGGGTCGGGCTTTCGTACCCTAATTCATCCACCGCCTGCATCAACGCCGGATGCAGGTCGAACGCTTGAAATTCTGTTGTCATAAAACTCCCTCAAATATAGTCGAATAGTCCCTAGTCGTCGCGTGGACTTTTCGCCCCGGAGTTATTCCACCAGAATCCTACTTCTTGCAGAAAAAACGGGCCTGCCAATACCGGCAAGGCCCGAAAAGACCACGCGCGTATAAGGGCGCTTATTGCGCCGAGGGATGATTATAGCACGAACGGGGGAAAGCGCAATCAGCGAAGTTATGCTATAATCATATCATAATCCTGAGGAGTAGAGAGATGAATACTGCGAGCGTCGCGTTACAGTTGCCGGGCAGTGTTTACACCCGATTAACGGAGTTGGCAGCCCAGGAGCATACCAGGCCGGTCGAGTTGATCGAGCGGTGGCTTGATGCTTCTTTCGCGGAGCCGATTGCGTCCGTTCCCCGGTTACACAACGGCCAGCCCATCATCGCCGGAACGGGAATTGCGGTGCGCACAGTCGTTGGCTATTACAAATTGGGATTGACGCCGGAAGAAATAGCCGACGAACTGGAGCTGGAATTAGCGCCGGTCCACGCAGCCTTGGCCTATTATCACTCGCACCGTAACGAAATCGAAGCGGATCTCCTGGCAAACACCGAAGAGGCTGTGCTACGCGAATGGGAGACTGAGTCGCGTGGCTGACCCTATCCGCCTGTACCTGGATGAAGATTCTATGGGACGCGCGCTTGTCCGCGCACTCCGCTCACGCTCTGTTGATGTCCTGACAGCCAGAGAGGCCAATCATATCCAGGTACTTGACGCCGACCACCTGGCGCACGCCGCTGCTTTGGGGCGCGTGGTCTTCACTTTCAATGTGCGTGATTTTGCCCGACTGCACAAAGAATTCCTGGCTGCCGGGCGTTCTCATGCCGGCATCATTGTCTCTGACCAGTTACCGGTCGGTGTGCTGCTGCGGCGCTTACTCACATTGTTGGCCGCCAGGTCCGCGACAGATATGCGGGAACAGTTGGAATTTCTTGGTAACTGGCGCTGAAAAGCGCCCACGCGCCAATCCACAATTCGCGCTTCAAGGTGAATGGTAACTATTCAGGTGGGACGCACTTTTACGCCTGCAATGACAGTAGGAAGCGCAAAAATTGCCGTTTTGGGTTCA
>JAKJAB010000439.1 GCA_022707725.1 Chloroflexota bacterium
GATGCGGCGCGAATGGGATGAACGTGAACAGCGACTCGGATTGCCCTAGGTGTGTTCTAGATTCGGATATCCTGATTGACTATCTGCGCGGTTATCACGCGGCGCTGGAGTTTATCGATGCATTGATCACCCCCCAAATCGGCGGCAGCCTACACGCAACTTGCCAAACCCATCCTGCAACTGGCGCACGTCTCCGAATTGCTCCGACTGTTTCAGCAAGCCGGTTTGCCGCTCGTCCTCTTGAAAGGCAGCGCCCTGCTGGAACGAGTCTACCCGGCGGCGGAGCAGCGCCCAATGCAGGATATCGACGTGTTGGTACGTCGGGCGGATTTCGAGCGTGTTGCCGCTTTGTTGCAAACACAAGGGTACCAGTTCTCCAATAAGGCAAGCCTCTGGAACGAGGCATTTGCCCGCGAATTTATGGGCAACGTGGCTTACAGCAAAGCGGGGGTGGCCTTCGATGTGCATTGGCATCCCGTCACTATGTCCTGGTTCCGCGCGGCTGCCGCCTTCGATCTCGACGGTCTCTGGGCGCGCGCCATCCCCACGGAAATCGCCGGTGCGCCCGCGCTGCGCCTCTGCCCGGAAGACGAAGTCCTCCACCTGTGTTATCACACCGCCGTCCACCACGGCCTGGCGCATCCGCACGGCATCGCGCCATTCAGAAATGGCGGCGACCTCCTCGGCGTCTTGCGCGTGGAGCGCGACAGTCTCGACTGGTCCGCCCTGGCCGGACGCGCCCGCGAGTGGCGGGTCAGCGTGGCGGTGTGGGCGGCGCTCAAGGTGGCAAGGGGCAGGGTGCAAGAGGCAGGGTGCAAGAGGCAAGAGGTAAGAATCGAGAATCAAGACTCAAGAATCGAGCATCCAGTAACTCGCAACTCGCAACTCGCAACTTGCAACTCGCATCACGAAGCGAAGCTAATCCCTGAGTCGGCGCTTGATGCGTTGCGGGTTCCACGCTGGCGGCAACGGCTCTTGCGGCCCTTTGTGCGGCGGGCGATGGCGGGACAGGCGGCGCTGGTCTCCGGGAGGATGCGCTTTCTCGGTGTGCTGCTTGTGGACCGCGTGCGCGATTTGCCCGGTGTCGTGCTGCGCGGCCTGTTCCCCGGCCGGCGGTGGCTCCAACTGCGCTACGACCTTTCTCCCCGCCAGGCCTTCTGGCGGCAGTTCACTTATCCCCTGCACGTCCTTGCGCGTGGCGTCGGCGCGCTCCTCAACGCCCTAATTCGCCATTCGTAATTCGTCATTCTCCATTCCCAGACTTGTGATACAATGAAAGCAATCAGATACGCAAGTTCAGGAGTTTGAAATGAATACAGTGCAAGTGTCTCTGCCCAGTCAGGAATGGCGCGAGTTGGTTGGGTTGAGCCAACAAGAGCAGGTCCCTACAGTGCATTTGCTACAACAGGCGGTGCGCAGTTTCCTGGATGAGAAGAAACGCCTGGCGCGCGTGCGTCAGGGTTTACAAAAGAGTTTTGGCGTTTGGGCGGATCGGGATGACCTGGATCGAGAAAGTGTCGTGATTGTCAATGAACTACGCTGTGAGTGGAATGAACGTGAGCAACGCTGCGGATCGGCCTAATTGCGTCATCGACTCGGATATCCTGATTGATCATTTACGCGGCTATCGTTCTGCGCTAGACTTCATCGATACACTCACCACAGACGATGTCAAGGTCTGTTTTTCTGTCATCAGTGAAGCCGAGATTTATGTAAATGTGCGTCCAGGTGAGGAGCGCGCGATTGAGGCGTTGTTCGATAGCCTGAACCGCGTTGCCGTCAGCGGTGAGATTGCCCGGAAAGCCGGAGAATACTGTGCGCAATATGGACGTTCTCACGGCCTGACATTACCTGATGCGCTCATCGCGGCTACGGCCTTTGTCATTGCGGCGGACCTGTTTACGCGTAATGTTCGGCATTATCCGATGACGGATGTGAAAATCATCACTCCTTATGCGCTTGCTAGTCATTAGTTTCTCCTGGTGCACAGATGAAGCCCTGCGGCTCACGTTGTATGTGCGGAGGTGATGATGCCAGAACTTTTCGATGTTGTTGAGGTGATTGCAGACATTCCAGAACGCCAGTTATACACCGGTATGCAAGGTACAGTCGTGGCAGTTCATGCAGAGGATGCCTATGAGGTCGAATTCACCGATGAGGCGGGTGAGACGCTGGCTTTATTGGCCTTGCATCCACACCAATTTATCGTGGTGTGGAGCGCCGGTAAGCCTGTCTCTCTTGCAGAGCAAGTGACCACCCTGATGAAAACACTTCCCGAAAGCGCCGGGCGAGAGGTCTTGAACTATGCCCGTTTCCTTTCTGCCCGAAGATACCATACACAACGCCAGCATGTCGCCGGCTCGATGGCGACCAGGTAAGCAAAGCTATAGCGAAAAACCTGTGAGGTTAACAATGGTCTCTAATTATATAAGTGACGCGCCACGCGAAGAAAAGATGCGTTTACCGGTTACGTCGTACCAGGATGAAGACGGCTGGTATGTGGTAGAGTGTCCGGTCATACCAGGGTGCATGAGCCAGGGAAAAACTCAAGCGGAAGCCTTACAGAACATTCAGGAGGCGATCCAACTATGCCTGGAGGTGCGTCAGGAGCAAGGTTTGCCGTTGGTCATCGAAAGCCTGGAAATTGAGGTCCCGGTCTATGCCTAAGCTTCCGCGCGTTTCAGGGCGCGAAGCGATCCGTGCTTTTCAAAAGACTGGCTAGGACGTTGCGCGACAGCGCGGCAGCCACGTCGTGCTCATCAAAAGCGGTTCGATTTACACACTTTCAGTACCTCTGCATCCGGTTTTGGGACCGGGGCTGTTGCGTGATTTGCTGCGTAAGGCTGACTTAACGACTGAAGCATTCATCAGCTTGCTTTGATCGAAGTGAAGTTCTTCCATGGTTGAGTTCACTTCTAAATCGGCGGCAGCCTACACGCAGCTTGCCAAAACCACTCTTCAACTGGCGCACGTCTCCGAGCTTCTCCGGCTGTTTCAGCAAGCCGGTCTACCGCTTATCCTCTTGAAAGGCATAGCCCTGCTGGAACGAGTTTACCCGGCGGCGGAACAACGCCCGATGCAGGATATCGACGTGCTGGTGCGCCGGGCGGATTTCGAGCGCGCCGCCGCTTTACTGCAAACCCACGGGTATCGGTTC
>JAKJAB010000043.1 GCA_022707725.1 Chloroflexota bacterium
CTTCCCCGCCGGCGGTGATGTGACGCAGAGCTACCTGGCGTGGATCGGGCGCGGCCTCGCCCCGGTGGGCACGCTGATGGGTCTGCCCTGGACGCTTATGGTGGCGCTGCTCACCAGTTTCGTGGCGAAAGAGAACACCATCGCCACGCTCGGTGTGCTCTACGGCAACTTCGAAATCGTGCTGCCCGCGCTGATCACGCCGCCGGCCGCGCTGGGCTTCCTCGTCGTGCAGATGCTCTTCATCCCCTGTGTGGCGACGGTGGCGGCGGTCAAACAGGAGACGCGCTCCTGGGCGTGGACGTTGCTCAGCTTGGGGCTGATGCTCGTGATCTCGCTCGGGGCGGGCATCCTCGTCTACCAGGTGGGCACACTTTTGGCGGGAGGCTGAGATGCTCAAGACGTTGCTGGCCTTGATCCGCGACGATGCCTACCGTACCCCGCACGAGCTGGCGGAAGCGCTGTCCGTCTCCGCGCCGCTCGTCGAGCAGATGCTCGCGCAATTGGTCGAGGGCGGCTACCTCGCCGTGCCGGAAACGTGCGCTGACGGGTGCAGCGGCTGTTCGCTGGCGCAGGCGTGTGGCGCACGTCCTGGTGGCGGATTGCGTTTTTGGACGTTGACGGCTAAAGGGGTTAGCGCCTGTGTGTAGGTTGCCGTGGGGCATAACAAAAAGAGGGCGCGAATTTCGCGCCCTCTTGATTTTGTGAACTTGTGTAGCGATTTAGTACATATCGCCCATGCCGCCGCCAGGACCGCCAGCGGGGGCCGGGGACTTCGGCTCGGGGATGTCGGTGATGAGCGCCTCGGTGCTGAGCACCATCGCGGCGACAGAGGCGGCATTGAGCAGCGCACCCTTGGTCACCTTGGCAGGGTCGATGATGCCGGCTTCGAGCATGTCCACGTACTCGCCGTTCATCACGTCGTAGCCAATATGGTGGTTCTTCTTGGAGGCTTGCTTGCGGCGCACCTCGGCCAGGATGACGGCGCCGTCTTCACCGGCGTTCTCCGAAATCTTGCGAACCGGCATTTCCAGCGCCTTCTTGAGGATAGTCACGCCGGTCTGTTCGTCAGCATACTCCATCTTGATGCTGTCCAGGACGCCCATCGCGTTCAGCAGCGCCACACCACCACCGGGGACGATGCCCTCTTCGACGGCGGCGCGGGTCGCGCTGAGCGCATCCTCGACGCGGTGCTTCTTTTCCTTCAGCTCGGTCTCGGTCGCCGCGCCCACACGGATGATAGCGACGCCGCCGGCCAACTTCGCCAGCCGCTCTTGCAGCTTCTCGCGGTCGTAATCGGAGGTGGAGTGCTCCATCTCGTTCTTGATCTGCTCGATGCGGCCCTGGATTTGCGCGTCCTCGCCGTGTCCACCCACGATGGTCGTTTCGTCCTTGGTGGAGATGACTTTGTCGGCGCGGCCCAGGTCGGCGAGGGTGGCGCTATCCAGCTTGCGACCTTCTTCCTCGGTGATGACGTGCCCGCCGGTGAGGGTGGCAATGTCTTGCAGCATGGCCTTGCGGCGGTCGCCGAAGCCGGGGGCCTTGATCGCCAGCGCGGTCAGCAGGCCGCGCAGCTTGTTGACCACCAGGGTCGCCAACGCTTCGCCGTCGACGTCTTCTGCAATAATAACGAGGTTGCGCGCGCCCTTCTGCACCAGTTTCTCCAGAATGGGGACCAAGTCTTGGGCGGCAGAAACTTTCTTGTCGTGAATAAGGATATAGGCATCATCGATGATGGCTTCCATACTGTCGGGGTGGGTGATGAAGTACGGGCTGATGTAGCCGCGATCGAACTGCATACCCTCGACGTATTCCGTCTCGAATTCGAGGCCCTTGGATTCTTCGACGGTGATGACGCCATCTTTGCCGACTTTGTCCATCACATCGGCGATCAGATCGCCAATCGCGCGCTCCTGCGCGGAGATGGCGGCCACGTTGGCGATGTTTTCTTTGGTGTTGACTTCGACCGCAGCGCCCTTGATCGCCTCGGCGACCTTCTCGGCGGCGGCGAGGATGCCCTTCTTGAGGAGCATCGGATTCGCGCCAGCGGCCACATTCTTCATACCTTCTTCGATGAGGATATGCGCCAGGAGGGTGGCGGTGGTGGTGCCGTCACCGGCGATGTCGTTGGTTTTGGTGGCGGCTTCTTTCAACAGTTGCGCGCCCATATTCTCGAAAGCGTCTTGCAGCTCGATTTCCTTGGCGACGGTCACACCGTCGTGGGTGATGGTGGGGGAACCCCATTTCTTGTCCAACGCCACGTTGCGGCCCTTGGGACCCAGGGTGGTCACAACTGCGTTCGCCAAAACGTCCATACCGCGCTTCAATCCCGAGCGCGCTTCACTACCGAATTGTAATTGCTTAGCCATGTTTAGCTCCTTATCCTAAAGAGGTTTTTTATTTACTGAGAAGGTTGTGAGGAACTATTCCTCAACGACACCCAGGATGTCGTCCACGCGCAGGATCAGCATTTCCTTGCCGTCGCGGGTCTTGAACGTCGTACCGGCGTACTTCGCGTAGATCACCAGGTCGCCCACCTGCGGGCCGACGACTTTGCCGTCCTCGTTTTCCACTTCCACTTCGGGACCAACCGCCAGGACTTTGCCCTGCTGGGGCTTTTCTTTGGCCGTGTCGGGGAGCACCAACTGCCCACCGGCGAAGGTCATCTCATTTTCCTCGACGGGTTCCACAACTACACGGTCGTTCAAGGGTCGAATCTTTACACTCATGACTTACCTCCACTTGATGAATTTAGGTTTTTCGTGTTTGATTTTTAGCACTCCAAGACTTCGAGTGCTAACTCAGTTACAATAATAACACGGTTCATGAGGTTTGTCAAGCACTCTCGAGGAGAGAGTGCTAAAATCTAATGAAATATTAATACTTGGCTCTGTAGCACTCCTCACCAACTCAGCGGTCCAACCGATGCACGCGCCATATCACCAGGGCATAAAAGATGAGCGATTCAATGGCCAGAATACCCACGTTCGACCAGATGTCCATCGCCGGAACGACCCCGACCATAGAAAACCCGACGAGTTTGCCTATCGCCACCGAGGGCATCCACGGCAGAATGGCCTGCGCGGCCTCCGGCAGCTTCGCGCTGGCGAGTTCTTCCAGGAGCATCGGGACCAACAAAAGCATGAGCAACAGCACGACCCACAGGTTGATCGTTGCGGGGTTCTCGGACACGATGCCCAGCAGCAGTCCGGCCGCCACGGCAAATGCCGCGCCCAGCAGGAACGCCAGCGCTGCGATCTCCCAGTGTACGATCCAGCGGGTGTTGAAGAGGAAAACAACCACCGCGGCGCACAGACAGTAGAACAGCCCGGCCAGTGCTTTGCCGGACACCACATGGCTAAAGCGCGCCGGCGACACCAGCAGCGCATCGAAGGTATGGGTTTCCTTTTCCTCGATCATCAGGTGCGGTGCCAGGGCCAGGCCGATGACCAGCAGCAAGATAGTCAGGTTCATTGCCAGTAGAGATGGCTGCAAGCCCAGTTCTGATGACGGATAGACGACGTGTCCTTCGACGGTGGTCGGGACGCGGGGCGGCCCGAACAATAGTGGCAGCGCCAGCCCTGTCAACATCATCACGCCGACGCCCAACATGATGGAGAGGGTGGTTTTGTTCTTGAGGGCGTCGCCGATGTCTTTCGCCGCGACGGCCCAGATAATGCGTATGTTTTCTCTGAGATCCATCTTTTACTCCTTACTTCCAGCTACCGATCCGCTTGCCGCACGCGCCAGGCAACTGACACCAGGAGCACTGCTGTCCAGGCCAGGATCAGCGCCAGCGGCAGTCTATAGAGCGCGAACGTCGGTTGATGCGAAAATGAGATCCGCAGCGCTTCGAGCAGGGCCACTGAGGGTGTCCACCGCAAGATGGCGTATAGCCAGGTTGGCAGCAGATTCCTCACCATTACCAGCATCATCGGCAGAAACAGCAGGATGACGACGCCCCAGCCCAAGACCGTCAACTGCTGCCGCGATTCGGTCAGCGATCCCAGGAGCAAACCCAGCGCGACGGCGAACAATGCGCCGCAGAGCATAACGCCGAGCGTCAGCCACCCGTGTGTGATCAGCCGGTTGTAGAGGGCCAGCGCCACCGCGATGGTGACTGCCGCGTAGAACAACCCGGCCAGGGCTTTGGCGAGGGTCACGTGGACGGGACCAGCAGGTGAGACCAGCAGCGCGTCTATCGTTTTGCCCTGCTTCTCATCCAACATCAGGTTCGGCACCAACGAGACACCGATCATCAGAATGGTAAAGCTCATGCCCAGACCGGCCAGCAGACCAAAACCGCTCGAATCCGGCTGCATATAGATCGTATTTCCTTCCAACTGGATCGATATAGACCGTCCTGCCAACCGGGAGATCTCTGCCTCGACGCGCTGCTTTAACGCGACGGCATCTTTCTCATTCACCCAATACAGTACATATCCCTGTAGCACGGTTCCGTTGCCGGCGTCGAAGTCCGCCGGAATCACCAAACCCAACTCCGGCGCCTGCCCGTTGGCCAATTTCTCCTTCATGTGCGCTTCGGACTGGTATCCAGTCCATGCCTTGAAAGCACGGCTGTTTTCCATCAGCGCCACGAGGATCGAGTTTCCGGCATCATAAACGAGGATGTTTGGCGCTTCGCCTATGCTTTCCAGGAGCGGCAGTACCCGGTACATGCCAATCAGAAAGAACATAGATAGCAGCGCGGTCAGGATCGTGCGGTTCTTGATCGCGTCGGTGATGTCCTTGAGCGTAATGGCCCAGATAATGCGCAAGTGTGTGCTCATCGGTTGAATTCCTTTCGTTATGGCCTATGTTTCACTCTTCGAATGTCTGCCGCAAGCTGCTGCCGGTCAGAGCAACGAACACATCCTCTAAGCTGCTGAAAGCAACCGTCGTCTGTTCGCCGCCGCGCGCTGCTTTGAGCCGCGCGGGTGTGTCCAACGCGACGATTTTGCCCTTGTGGAGGATCGCTACCCGGTCGGAGAGCCGGTCGGCCTCTTCCATATAGTGCGTGGTGAGAAAGACGGTCACGCCTTGCCTGGCGAGATCGGTGACGAAGGCGCGGATGTCGCGGGCGACGTTCGGGTCCAGGCCACGCGTCGGCTCGTCGAGAAAGAGCACCTTCGGCTCGTGCAGCAGCGCGCGGGCGATCAGCAACCGTTGCTTCAGGCCGTTCGAGTAGTTCTTGCTCCGATCGTTGGCGCGCTCATCCAGCCCCACCTGCTTCAGCACTGCGTCTATACGCGCTTTCGGTACACCGTACAACCGTGCGGCAAAGAGCAAGTTATCGCGGGCCGACAGACGCTCGTAGATGTTCTGGTACTCGAACACGACGCCGATCTGCGGCTTGAGCGCGTCGCGTTGTGTGACCACGTCGCAGCCCATGACCCGCGCCGTGCCCGCCGTAGGGCGCAGTTGTCCGGTGAGCATGCGAATCGTCGTCGTCTTGCCCGCGCCGTTAGGTCCCAGAAAGCCGAACACCTCGCCGGGTTGCACCTCGAAACTGATGCCGTCCACAGCCCGCAAGCCGTTGAAGTCGCGGGTCAGGTTTTGCACTTCAATTGCGTTCACTGCCTCTATTCCCCTTTCTGCTTAGGTTGCTTTTGACTTCAGTATACGACATCACAGGGCGGGTTGCAACAAAAAAGCGCCGAACGGCGCTATGGTAGGATGAATGGCGTCAGTCGGTGGTTGAATGGCTCAATAGCCGAGCAGTTCGCGCAGTTCGCTGGCAGCCGTCTTGCTGAGTGGGATTTCAGTCTGGCCGGCGTCATCGAGGATCAGGGTAAAGCTGTTACGAGTGTAAGGGATGATTTCTTTGACGTGCTGCAAGTTGACCAGGTAACCGCGATGCGCGCGAAAAAAGCCGCTGCGCGCCAGCCGTTCCTCGAGTTCGGCCAATGTGAATTGAGTGGGTAGGCTGCCGGTGTGTGTGTGCAGCACGGCCCGCCCTTCTTGGGCCATAGCGTATAAAATATCGCCGGGGTTGACCAGCGCCACCTTGTCTTCCAGCTTGACCGGGATTTTGAAGGGTAGCGTGTTGTGCTGCGCGTCATGTGGATTGATGACTTGGCTGATGCGTCCCTTGTCCAGGGGATAGATCGCGTCACAGAGGGGAAGCAGGTGAGCGTCATCATCGGCGAGGATGAGGACCGCGCCGGTTGGTCTGCCAACCGCTTCGGTTGGTCTGCCAACCGCTTCGGTTGGTCTGCCAACCGCTTCGGTTGGTCTGCCAACCGCTTCCTCTGTCGCCAACTGTCGGATGAGCCGCCCAAGCAATGTGATCGAGGCTTCATCGCAACGCGCAAAGGGATCGACCAAGATCAATATGTGCGGTCGGTGTAGAATTGCCCGTCCGAAGGCCAATCGCCGCGCCAGGCCGGAGCCGAGTTTTTCGACGCGGGTGTTGGCGCGGTCGGCCAGCCCGACTTGTGTCAAGACTTCATCGGCGCGCCCTTTGGGCAAGCCATGCAACCGGCATTGGAAAACCAGGTTAGCTTGGGCAGACTGGCTTTTGTACAGGCCGTCTTCGGCAAAGAGGACGCCGACTTGCTGGCTGAACGCCGCCTTGTCTGCCGCCGGATCAACGTCACCCAGACGCACTGTACCGGCCGTGGGGTGCGTTTTGCCCAGCAGCAGATCGAGCAGCGCTGTCTGTCCACTGCCCGCCGGGCCGACCACCGCCGCAATCTCACCGGGATGCACGGTCAGCGCGGCGATATCGATGACGGGCGTTTGGTCGATGACTTTTTGTAGGTTTCGCAGTTCGATCATAGCAATACCCTTTTGGCGACAAGAATCGGTATAACGAATCGGATTTATTCCCTTACACCGTATTCTACTGCCAAAAGGGGGCTATGCAAAAGAAGGCTTTTACCAGAAGTACTTCAACCGGCGCGGCTGGCTTAATATTTCCCGCTGGAAGGGCCTATCGCTGTGCGGCGTGGCGCGCCAGCGCACCAGGTTGATTTCCCCGCGCTGGATTTCCAATCCGGTGAGGATGCCCGGCGCGAGGCAATAACCGGTGTTGAAGTACGGTGTTTCGCCATACCCCGCGCTGACCGGGCGGTGGGTGTGCCCGCAGATCAACACCCGGCGACGGTCTGCTGCCCAACTCGTGAGGGATTGTTCGTAGGCGCGGGGCGTGTATTCTTCACCGTCACGGCATGTGATTGGCGCCAGGTGCATAAGTTGCAGCCGCCGCCAGACATTGCGCACGGCCATACGGCTCACCTGATAGAACATGTCACTTTTGGTGTCGGCCTGGTGGCCGTGAGTGACGAAGATCTGTTGTCCGCTCTGCTGGTGTTGCAAGATCAACCCCTCGTGCGCGATCAGGCCGCCTTTGTTCACAAGATGGCGGCGGTTGCCGAGAATGTCGTGGTTGCCGAAGAGCAGGTGCAGCCGCTGTTGCTCGGCGAAACGGTGGAACAGCGTGAAAACCTGCGCGTGGGCTGTTTTCACTGTTTCGAAACGCCGATTCTTCCACAACTCATCACCGTCTCCGACCTCGATGTAGGTAAAACCCTGGTCGTAGTAGTGCTGCAGGGCATGCAAAAAGAGCGGTTCGTTGACGCGGAACGCATCCGCGCGGCTGTTGTCGCCGCGATGGCAGTCGCTGAAGAAGATCAGGCGCATTGAATCGTCGAACGGGATGATGGGCGCGTTCTGAAACACCATATCGAGCCGGCGATGCGCCAATCTCTGGTAGAAGTCGTGTACTCGCCGTTGTGGATGCGCCAACGGTGCATCCCAAAGATTCAGGTGTTGATCCAATGTAACCATACTATGCCCCACAATATTGGTGTCAGACGATTTGCTTACTAACCGTATTTATACTTTATATACCGAAATTATACCATACATGTCCAAATCTTGCTATAGGTAAAAGGTAATATTTCTATCGTGTCCACATACATGTGTGACACTTGTCATTCGAAACGAGTGCCATTTGACATATTTCACATCTGATGTAAAATTTAAATTAATTTACTTTGAACCGAAACTGATGAAGATGGATACAGACCAACGCGCCCAAAATGCGATACGTGCCCTCATCGCCCCCAGCAACCCTTTGCTGGGGCTGTTGCTAGTTGTGTTGGTTATTATTGTGCTCCTTAGCGGGAGCACTTGGGCGGTTGCGTTGGCAAAGATAAGGCCATAGTAGGATAAAGTTATACCAAAAACCAGCAGAAGCCGCCCAAAAGGGCGGTTTTTTGTTGGAGTGTAGGGAGTAAGAAGTAGGGAGTAAGAAGTAGGGAGTAAGAAGTAAGGGGCTGGCTTTCATACTCCGTACTTCCTGCTCCATACTTCTGAAAACAGGAGGAGAGTGGGAATGAAGAAAACTGGCGCAGAAATTATGTGGGCGATGCTCGAACACGAGGGGGTCGAGGTCGCCTTTGGGATTCCCGGCGGCGCGATCATGCACGCATACCACCCGCGCCGGGAGTATAGCATCCACCACGTGTTGATGCGTCACGAGCAGTGCGCGGCGCACGCAGCGGATGGCTATGCGCGGGCTTCCGGCAAGGTCGGTGTGGCGATTGCGACCTCCGGGCCAGGCGCGACGAACCTCGTCACCGGCATCGCCACCGCGATGATGGATTCGTCCCCCATCGTCTGCATCACCGGGCAGGTCTCCACCCCCGTCATCGGCACGGACGCCTTCCAGGAAGTGGACATCACTGGCATCACCCTGCCGATCACCAAGCACAACTATCTCGTCTCGGACGTCGAGGAATTGGCCGAAGTCATCCACGAAGCGTTCTACATCGCGCGTAGCGGGCGCCCGGGACCGGTGCTCGTCGATATCCCCAAAGACGTACAGCAAAAATCCACCGAATTCGAATACCCTGCGGATGATATCAACCTGCCGGGCTACCACCCGGTAGGCAAAGGCAACGCCGATTTGGTGGCAAAGGCGGCTCAGCTCATCAACCAGGCCGATCGTCCGGTGATTTTGGCCGGGCAAGGCGTGCTGATGTCCGGCGCAATGGACGCATTGCGAGCGTTCGCCGAGAAGACGAATACGCCAGTGGCGTTCACGTTGTTGGGGAAGGGCGGTTTCCCAGAGTCTCATCCCCTGGCGTTGTCCCTGATGGGGATGCACGGTGAAGTCTTCGCCAACCGCGCCATTCAGCAGGCCGATCTGTTGTTGGCCTTTGGAATGCGCTTCGACGATCGTGTGACCGGCCGTCTGGATGCGTACGCGCCGTTCGCGAAAAAGGTCCACGTGGATATGGACGCGGCTGAACTCAACAAGGTGGTCAAAGTTGATGCGCCGATCCACGGCGACCTGCGCCAGGTGCTCGAACAATTGCTGCCGCTGGTGTCCTCCAACGATCATACAATGTGGCTGGAGCGCATTGGTGAATGGCGCGCTCAAAGCCTCAAACGTAACATTATCAACCGTCCCGAAAACGGCCACCTGGCTGCGCCGCACTTCATCAACGAAATCTGGGAAGCCACGGCGGGGCAGGCCATCGTTGTGACCGACGTAGGCCAGCACCAAATGTGGGTCGCGCAATATTACGCCACCGACTACCCGCGTTCGCTCATCACCTCTGGTGGACAGGGAACGATGGGCTTCGGTTTGCCGGCGGCCATCGGTGCGCAGATGGCGCGTCCCGACCGGGAAGTGTGGGTTATCGCCGGCGATGGCGGTTTCCAGATGACGATGCATGATCTGGCGACCGTCGTGCAGGAAAGATTGCCCCTTCGCATTGCGATTTCCAACAACCACTACCTGGGTATGGTCCGTCAATGGCAGGAGTTCTTCTATGATAAGCGTTACGAATCCACGCCTTTGGTGGGGCCAGATTTTATGAAGGTGGCCGAAGCTTACGGCATCCCCGCGTGGCGCGCAAAGAACCGGCGGCAGGCGCGAGAGGCGATAATGGCGGCGCCTGTGACGGCCCCGCCCTGATCGATTTCGAAATCGTCCAAGAGGGCGACGAAGCCAACGTCTATCCGATGGTGCCTGCCGGCGCGGCGCTGCATGAGATGATCGAGCGTCCAACTTACGTGATGTCGCCACAGGAAGCGCTGACGCCGCAGGAAGCAGTAATGCAGGAGGTGTGAAGTGCAAAGTACATTAGTCGCTCTGGTAGAAGATAAACCCGGCGTGCTGACGCGCGTCGCCAGCCTGTTCCGGCGCCGGAACTACAACATCGAAAGTTTGACCGTGGGCCACACTGAGAACCCCGGCGTCTCGCGGATGACGATTGTAGTGGACGACAGCCGCACCAATGTCGAGAAAGTAGCGCAGAACCTTTACAAGCTGGTCAACGTGATCCATGTGGAAGACGTGACCGAACAGGCCACCGTGCTGCGTGACCTGGCGCTTATCAAAGTACAGGCCGATGGCGGCAGCCGGCGTTCGGAGATTATGCAGCTCGTGGACACCTTCCGCGCGCGCGTCGTCGATGTGGCGCTGGACTCTCTGATGATCGAGGCGACGGGTACGGAAGACAAGATCGATGGTCTGGTCGACGTTCTGCGCCCCTACGGCATCGTCGAGATGGTGCGCACCGGTCGCGTCGCCATGGCGCGCGGCAAGTCGGGGAATGGACATAAGTGAAGAGTGAAGAGTGAAGAGTGAAGAGAAAAGAGTAAAGAGAAAAGAGTAAAGAGTGAAGAGAAAAGAGTAAAGAGTGAAGAGAAAAGAGTAAAGAGAAAAGAGTGAAGAGTGAAGAGAAAAGAGTGAAGAATGAAGAGTGAAGAAGTGAGCAGTCACTCCTCAATTACTCATTTCTCTTAACTCGCAACTCTTAACTCGCAACTCTTAACTAACACGAGGAGGCAGAAAACAATGACGAAGATTGATTTTGGCGGTGTGGTGGAAGATGTGGTGACGCGGGAGGAGTTCCCGCTGGAAAAGGCCCGCGAGGTGCTCAAGGATGAGGTCGTTGCGGTGCTCGGCTACGGCGTGCAGGGACCGGCGCAGTCGTTGAACATGCGCGACAACGGCATCAATGTCATCGTGGGGCAGCGGAAGAGCAGCCAAACGGCGTGGAACAAAGCTGTCGCCGACGGATGGACGCCCGGCGAGACGTTGTTCGAACTCGAAGAGGCAGCGGAGCGCGGGACGATCATCCAGTTCCTGGTCTCCGACGCGGCACAGATGATGACGTGGCCGCGCATCAAGCCGCACATCAAGCCCGGCGATGCGCTGTACTTCTCGCACGGGTTCGCGATCGTCTACAGCGACCAGACTGGCGTAGTTCCGCCTGACAATGTGGACGTGATCCTGGTCGCGCCGAAAGGTTCTGGGACGAGCGTGCGGGCCAACTTCCTCGCCGGAAGCGGCATCAATGCCAGCTACGCGGTGGAGCAGGATTACACGGGCCGCGCGGAAGAACGCACGATTGCGTTGGGCATCGCCATTGGCGCAGGGTATTTGTTCCCTACCACCTTCCGCAATGAAGTGATCAGCGACCTCACCGGCGAACGCGGCGTGTTGATGGGCGCACTGGCAGGCATTATGGAAGCGCAGTACAACCTGCTCCGCAAGCACGGCCACACCCCAAGCGAAGCCTTCAACGAAACTGTCGAGGAACTCACGCAGAGCCTCATCCGCCTGGTGGACAAAAATGGCATGGATTGGATGTACGGCAACTGCTCCGTCACGGCGCAACGCGGCGCGCTCGATTGGCGTCATCAGTTCCGCAAAGCCGTGGAGCCGGTCTTCGATTGGCTGTACGAAAGTGTTGTTTCCGGCGAGCAAACGCGCATCGTCCTTGAGGCCAACAGCGCGCCCGACTACCGCGAGAAACTCGGTGAAGAACTGCGTGAGATGCGCGAATCGGAGATGTGGCGCGCCGGCGCAGCAGTGCGTTCGCTGCGCCCGGAGAATTGGGGAAAGTAGACCGTAAACAGTAGACAGGGAACTGACATCCCGTCTACCGTCTACCGGCTACCGTCTACCGTCTACCTTGGAGGAAAGCATGTCTGATGATGGGGTTGGCATTAAGGATAAAGTCGCCATTTTCGACACGACGTTGCGGGATGGCGAGCAATCGCCGGGCGCGGCGCTAAACATCGACGAAAAGATCGAGATCGCCCGCGTGTTACAGGCGATGGGCGTTGACGTGATCGAAGCGGGGTTTCCCATTTCGTCGCCGGGCGATTTCAGAGCTGTGCAGCGCATCTCGCAGGAGATCCGCGATTGTACAGTCTGCGGCCTGACGCGCGCGCGCCAGGCGGACATCGATGCGGCGGTCGAGGCGCTCAAGGACGCGGCGCATCCGCGCATCCACACCGGGCTGGGGGTTTCGGACGTCCACATCCAGCACAAGCTGCGCACCACCCGCGAGCGGGCGTTGGAGATGGGCGTCGAGGCGGTCAAGTACGCGCGCAAGTTTGTGGAGGATGTCGAATACTTCGCCGAGGATGCCGGGCGCGCCGATCCGCTGTATTTGTACCGCGTGTTAGAAGCCGTGATCGCAGCCGGGGCTACCGTCGTCAACATCCCCGACACGACCGGCTACACGACGCCTGTGGAGTTTGGCGCGCTCATCGCCGGGATCAAAAACAATGTCCCGAACATCGACAAGGCCGTGATTTCCGTCCATTGCCACAATGACCTGGGTATGGCGACGGCGAACGCGCTGTCTGGCATCCTCAACGGCGCGCGGCAGGCGGAAGTGACCGTCAACGGCATCGGCGAGCGGGCGGGCAACACGTCGATGGAAGAGGTGGTAATGGCGCTGCGGACGCGCCGCGATGTGTTTGGGGTGGATACGAACATCCAGACGCAGCACTTTTACTCGATCAGCAAGTTGGTGAGCCAGTTGACGGGTATTCCCGTCCAGCCAAACAAGGCGATCGTGGGCGCCAACGCCTTCGCGCACTCCTCTGGCATCCACCAGGACGGCGTGCTCAAAGAGCGCACGACCTATGAGATCATCGATCCGCGCGATGTGGGTGTGCCCGATTCGGCGATCATCCTCTCGGCGCGTTCTGGGCGGCACGGCCTGCGCCACCGGCTGGTGGAGCTGGGCTACATCCTCGATGAGAGCCAGTTCGAGAAGGTGTACGAGCGTTTTCTGAAAGTCGCCGATCAGAAGAAGACGGTGGATACCCGCGACCTGGAAGCCATTGTCTCCGACGAAGCGCGCATGTTCTTCGAAGAGACCTACCATCTGGAACAGGTGCAGGTGAGCTGCGGTAGCCGGAGCATCCCCACAGCTACAGTGCGGATTAAGGGGCCGGATGGGACCGTGGTGTGCGACGCCGACCACGGCACCGGGCCGGTAGACGCTGTCTACCGCGCAATCAACCGTGTCATCGGCGAGCCAAACGAGCTGATCGAGTACTCTGTCCAGGCCGTCACCGAAGGCATCGACGCGGTGGGGCGGGTCACGATCCGCATCCAGGCCGAAAAGCCCGTCAATGGCGGCGCCCGGCGCACGTTTAGCGGTCACGGCGCAGATACCGACGTGATCACCGCCAGCGCCAAAGCCTATATGTTCGCGCTCAACCGTTTGATTGCGGCGCGGCGTGAGGCAGCGAAATAATCAGTAACCGGTAATTGGTAATTGGGAGTCAGCGCCCCAGTTACTAATCCCTGATTACCAATTACCAATCACTAACAACAGGAGGGATGTAATGGATACGCAAACAGTCAAGCAGGAAGAGCAGGTTGTGGTGGTAGCGGAACCGCGTCACAATGGGCATCTGTGGGATCATTTCCCGGAGCCGCGTGGGTGGGCTGCGCGTTGGGACGGGTTCGAGCTGGCGCAGTCGGCGCAGCGCAACGGGCACAACACGCAGTATCCCATCGAACCAAAGGCCCGTTAGGGGGCGCATGTTGAAAGGGCACACACTAGCAGAAAAACTCATCGCCTCCCATGTGCCCGGCAGCAGCGGCGTCTATCCCGGCGACCTCGTTGAGGTCGACGTGGACGTGGTGTTGGCCAATGACATCACCGCGCCGATCTCGCTGCGCGAGTTCGAGAGCCTGGGGGTAGAACGTGTCTTCGACCCGGAGAAGGTCGTGCTCGTTGCCGACCACTTCGCGCCGAACAAAGACATCAAGTCCGCTGAACAGTGCAAGCTGATGCGCGAGTTTGCGCGCGCGCACGGACTGTTGCACCATTACGACGTGGGCCGTATGGGCATCGAACACGTGTTGTTGCACGAACAGGGCCTCGTCCTGCCAGGCGACGTGGTGGTTGGCGCCGATTCGCACACCTGCACCTACGGCGCGTTGGGCGCTTTTTCCACCGGTATGGGATCGACGGACATCGCTGTGGCGATGGCAACCGGCAGCATTTGGATGCGTGTGCCGGAAACGATCCGCTTCGTGTACACGGGGATCCGCCGTCCCTGGGTGGGCGGCAAGGACTTGATCCTCTATACGATTGGGCAGATCGGCGTGAGCGGCGCGCTGTACATGGCGATGGAATTCGCCGGGCCGGTCGTGGACGGGCTGCCGATGGCCGATCGTTTTACGATGTCCAATATGGCAATCGAGGCTGGCGGCAAGGCCGGGCTGTTCGCCGTGGACGACACGACGCGCGAATATGTCGCCGGACGCGCCAAGCGCGACTACCAGGTCTACGCTCCCGATACGGACGCGGCCTACGCGCGAGTTATCACAATCGACGTGAGCGCGATGGAGCCGCAGGTATCCTTCCCGCACCTGCCGGAGAACACTCACCCGGTAAGCGAAGCACAGGGCGTGAAAATCGACCAGGCAGTCATCGGCTCTTGCACCAACGGGCGGCTGGAAGACTTACGCGTCGCAGCGCAGCTTTTAACGGGCCGCAAAGTCCACCCGGACGTGCGTTGTATCGTCATCCCCGGCACACAGCAGGTCTACCTCGACGCGCTGCGCGAAGGGCTGGTGGAGACGTTCATCGAGGCGGGGGCCGTGGTCAGCACGCCGACGTGCGGGCCGTGCCTGGGGGGGCACATGGGCATCCTGGCCGCGGGCGAGCGCGCCGTCAGCACGACGAACCGCAACTTCCGTGGCCGTATGGGGCACCCCGATAGCGAAGTCTACCTGAGCAGCCCGGCCGTTGCGGCGGCCTCAGCCGTTGCGGGAACGATTGTACACCCAGACGAGGTCATTTAAAGGGGCAAGGAGCAAGGGGCAAGAGGCAAGAGGCAAGGGGCAAGAAGCAAGAAGCAAGAAGCAAGGGGCAAGGGGAAAGGGGCAAGAACGGAAACCCTGCATCCTGTACCCTGTACCCTGTACCCTGTACCCTGTACCCTGTACCCTGTACCCTGCACCCTGCACCATTAAGGAGCTATTTATGGCATTAAGCGGTCAGGTTTGGAAGTACGGCGACAACGTGGACACCGACGCGATCATTCCGGCGCGTTACTTGAACATGTCCACGGCGGAGGAGCTGGCGCAGCACTGCATGGAAGACATCGACACGGGCTTTGCGGGTGCAGTACAGCCCGGCGACATCATCGTCGCTGGGGAAAATTTCGGGTGCGGTTCGTCGCGGGAGCATGCGCCGTTGGCGATCAAGGGGGCGGGGGTGTCGTGCGTCATCGCCGAGAGCTTTGCGCGCATTTTTTATCGCAACGCGATCAACATCGGCCTGCCGATTCTGACGTGCCCGGAGGCCGTCGCCGGAGCGCAGAAGGGGGATGCGCTCACGGTGGATTTGGAGGCGGGGACGATTACCAACGCTCGCACGGGAGAGATATTCCGCACCTCGCCATTTCCGCCGTTCATTATGGGCATTATTCAGGCGGGAG